>NZ_JBFNXI010000009.1:0-119777 GCF_040812445.1 Lentibacillus sp. L22
TTTTTTAGTGTAAGCTCCTACGCCTTAATTTTTATTTACTGGAGTTTTGTCCCAGCCTCTTTTCCATTGGATAAGGCAGACACAAAACGATATTTATTCTTCTGATTCCTTGCTGTCACTTTGCTTTTTTAGATCAAAATACGCATCCAGAATTCGTTCACCGATTTTGTTATTGGCATGATCTCCTTTACTAACCCCTGTATCCGGCACGATAACCGCCATCGCAACTTCCGGATTATCAAATGGAGCATACCCGATTAGGGAGTTATTTTCCGTATCGTATTTTTTTCCATCTATATATACTTCGTTCTCTGCTGTACCAGTTTTCCCGGCCGGATTATAATCTTTCCCGGAAAATTCACTATAAGCGGTACCCCCTGGTGACTGATAAACCCTGCGGAAACCTTCTTGAACCCGGCTGATGTGTTCTGGTTTCATTTCTATCTGATTTAGTACATTCGTTGTCACACTGTCAAAAATAGGACCCAGTTGTTCATCGGTTGCAGACGGTTCACGGGCTTCCTTTAAAAAGTGTGGACGAACGCGCAGACCATCATTGGCAATTGTTGAAACATACTGTGCCAACTGCAGGGTCGTATACGTATCAAACTGACCAATCGCAAAGTCCATCAATTTTCCGGCTTGAAGTTCCGTACCCTTATACCCGGTTCCTTCATGTGGAAAATCGACACCGGTTGAAACGCCAAGACCAAATTCCCCAAAGTAATTCCTGATTTGCTGAAATGCCGCCGGATTGAAATTAATCGAGTGGTTGTACTGGTAATTAAATTCCCCGCCCATCCGCATGGCAATGTTGAACATATAAACGTTGGATGACATTCTAAGTGCATCAATATCATTAATGGGTCCCATAGTCTTCCAGGAACTTTTTGGCGGCGTACCTTTAATTTTAACTGGCGTATCATTAAATACGGTTCCTGGGGAAATAACACCTGATTGGTAACCAGATAATACCGTCGCACCTTTGACAGCCGACCCTGGTCGATATTGGTCATATAACGCCTGGTAGGCAACATTTCTAAATTTGCCCTTTTTTCGGTCATAGTGCTGGCCGGAAACTGCTAATAATTCTCCAGTTTTCGGATTCATTACCACTGCCAAAGCATCATTGGCAAATCGGTTATCATATGGGTATTTGCTTATTATTTTCTCCATTTCCTCGCGCAGAATTTTATCGACCTGCTTTTGTAGTTCCATATCAATCGATAAGACAAGATCTTTTCCGCGTTCACCTTTTACAACGACGTTGGAGCCAACCACTTCCCCATCTTTATTCGTTGTGTATTCTACCTGCTCTTTACGGCCTCTTAAAAGTGATTCATATTGCTCTTCAAGACCGCTTCGGCCAACCCGGTCATTACGCGTATAACCCCGTGTCATATAATAAGTTTCCTTATCGGCCGGTATCCCTTCCTGTTGGGAGGTAATCGAACCGAGCAGGCTTTTGAATGTATCCTTATAGGGATATGACCGATCCCAATCAGTTGAAGCATTTATACCAGGAAGTTCACTAAGATGTTCAGCTACCTTGGCATATTCTTCCGAGGTTACACCTTCATTTTTCACAATATGTGGTGTTAACGTTTGAGCCTTATCCAGTTCCTTTTTGATCAAAATGACCTTCAGCTGGTCTTCTGTTAAATCAGTGACGTCTTCCTTCTTGATTCGCTCCAAAATGGTTTGATATTGGTCGGCCGGATCCATCTCGGCAGCTTCTTCCTCTGATAGCAGTTGCTCAGCTTCTTCTTCATGTTTTACATACCAATATTCCTTTTTGTCACGTAGTGTGATTGTTTTAAATTTCTTTTTTTTATCTTCATCATCATACATGGAAATATACTTTGACAGCTTTTCGGCAACCTCCAGACGCTCCTCGGCCTGCACACCTTTTGCCGGAGTGTATGTAATCGAATAAAGTGGTTTATTATCCACAATTACCTGATGGTTGCGATCATAAATTTTACCGCGTGGTACTGGTTGTTTTGTTGTTTCCTGAATGGTCCGATCAATTTCTTCCTGAAAACTTTGTCCATTCAATATTTGCACAACCCCGAGCTGAAAAATCAACCCTGCAAATAAAAGGAATACCACAAAAAATAATATATTTAAACGAAAGGGAAGCTGTCGTTTTTTCTTTTTCCTTTTCCCCATTTTTCTCCCCCTGGTTCCTTTTTTGCATTCCCTTCTATTATAGCATTTTTCCGCCCGAAATCTAATATGTTTTAACGATTTTTTTCATCCGTAAGCTGTGCTTTCATCATCACCGGGTTTTTGTGCGGGCTACCTAAATAGATATTCTTCACAAACAAGTAAATAAATAAATGACCTGTTCCTAAAACAACAAGCAGAACCGGGATAATTTTTTCGGCCGGAAACAAAGAAACCGCGATTAGAAAAATCAAAAGGGAAGCCACTCGGCCAATATTGACAAATAATTCGCGGACAACTATGTATTCCACTCTAAGGTCTTTTGCCTTCCACGCTTTACCAATGACATCATAAGTAAGTGATGCATATGGGACATTGAGAATTGGATAAGCAATACCAATCATAACCGAATAAATAATTAAGTTGGCATAGCTGATATGGAATAAAATAATATAAATGGAGAAATAAAGGATGGCTCCACCAAGCAGAATTGCTTTTTTTCGTAACGATGGTTTAATTAATTTGGTCGCCATAAAGTAAAAAACAAAGGACAGGGCTGACAATGTTAAATTGAACATCCCGAGAGCCAGTTCACTATTTGTCACGATAAAGACCCAAATGGAGATAACAAAAGCAAAAATACCTTCACGCAGTCCTTGAAAAACATGGGCATATAAAATTTTTCCCCAGTTTTTGTTCTGCGTCCGCTCAGCCAGGATCCGTTTAAAATGAAAGTTTCCTTCCGCCTTTCTGCGATTCAGGAAAAAACTGCAGGTTACGGCACAAATAAATAAAATAAAGGATATTGAAAAAATGGTAGTATATCCAACGTTATCGGTCATTCTGGCGATGATGAATCCCGCCAGTGCCGGTCCAACCATACCAGCAAATGATTGCATGACACCAAGAAAACCGTTAAAGAAGTCCCGCGTTTCCGGTTCTGTTATCTCGAACGTCAACACATTGTATGCGAGCCAATAAAATCCATACCCAATTCCAAGCAGACTGCCCAGCAAAAAATTAAAAGTTGATGCCTTTTCAGCAATGATTAAAACAGTCAAAAAAAATAGAGATAAAAAAATTACCCCTAGTCTTAACACGATAACACGATCAATCTTCTTGGCTATTCTTCCAGCGATAATAAACATAACCGCTTGAAATACATAAATGCCAAGGTTGTAAATAGCGATGGTCATGTAATCCCCCGACTGCTTCCATAAATAAATATTTACAAATGTATTGGAAAGAAATATTCCCAGCGAATAAAGCCCTCCAATTATTAACAAAAAAATTAAATCACGATTTACTTCTACTCCTGTTATTTTCTCCAAACTTTTCATGGTTTTAAGCTCTCCTTTTGTATATCCAATAGTGTGAGCAAATCAAGATGAGATATGCAAAAGGAATAAGAAATGCAACCAATAAAAGTTTTTAGAAAAATCCGTTGGCGAGTTTTTTATCATTTAAAAAACACGGGAAAATCTCCCGCGTTTTTTCTGGCATTTTATTTGGCTTCGTTATAGTTTTTTTCAACTTGATCCCAGTTTACTACATTCCAAAATGCTGAAATATATTCCGGGCGTCTGTTTTGATATTTAAGATAGTATGCATGCTCCCAAACATCAAGTCCAAGAATTGGTGTTACACCATCCATCAATGGAGTATCCTGATTTGGGGTACTGGTAATTTCAAGGTCGCCGTTTTTAACAACAAGCCATGCCCAACCAGATCCGAAACGTCCAGCAGCAGCATCAGCAAATGCTTCTTTAAATTTGTCAAAGCTGCCAAATTTAGCATTTATTTTCTCTGCAAGTTCACCTGAAGGCTCTCCACCGCCATTTGGAGAAAGTACTTTCCAGAAAAGACTATGGTTGGCATGTCCACCGCCATTATTACGGACAGCAGTACGGATATCCTCTGGCACTGCATCAAGGTTGCCCAACAGATCTTCAAGCGATTTATCTTGAAGATCTTCATGTCCTTCAAGTGCTCCATTTAATTTGGTAACATAAGTATTGTGATGCTTCGTATGGTGGATGTTCATTGTTTCCTTGTCAATTGTTGGTTCTAAAGCATCGTATGCATAAGGTAATTCTGGTAATTCAAATTTTGCCATTGCTTAACGTCCTCCTTTATGATGGTTAAAAAGGGAGCTTATGTCCAACCCTTTTGCTATAAGATTATCAGAGCATTATAACACTTGCAAATGAAACGATTTATTTCAACAGAATGATGCTCCAATATTTATTTACCCGGTTTAAAAAGAATGAAACATCTTGTTAAACCGCAAATCTTTGGATCATCACCCAGTATGTTCTATAATGGGAAAACTAGATAATTATTTTAAAAGGAGTATTGATATGTTCATCAAAAATGCGGGTACACTTAGTCAAAAATATTTTTGTTCTTATTTCAAGCTAACCATGAATACCCAACATTGCACAGTAGAGGAAGCAAAAGACATTATTTTCAATCGTTTTTTTGAGGGGAATGTTAACAAATTGGGAAAGAAATCTTTCCAAAATTTTAAAGCTGCGTATGATCAGATGAAAGCAGATAAGTGGTCTAGTTGACTATTAGCCAACAATTATTCTGTATAAAAGCCTATTTGCAATAAAAAAACAAGCGACTGCTTGTCAAAATGGTGGCTCGGGACGGAATCGAACCGCCGACACAAGGATTTTCAGTCCTTTGCTCTACCGACTGAGCTACCGAGCCATATTCAATTTTCGACATCTGATCTTTAACTTCTGGCATCTATTATGTATGGAGGAGGTAGAGGGATTCGAACCCCCGCGCGGTTTGACCCGCCTGTCGGTTTTCAAGACCGATCCCTTCAGCCAGACTTGGGTATACCTCCGTATGTCTAAATGGTGGACCCTGCAGGATTCGAACCTGCGACCGATCGGTTATGAGCCGATAGCTCTAACCAGCTGAGCTAAGGGTCCTTTTTTCCAGTTGATAACTAATTAAATTTTGTATTCGATCATTATTCTCGTACATTTTATCAGAATGATTACTACTATATATTAAGCCATGTACGTAAAATATCAATTTAATACATTAACCACACCAGAAGCATGATGTAACATATTAAGATGGTAGCGGCGGAGGGGATCGAACCCCCGACCTTACGGGTATGAACCGTACGCTCTCGCCAGCTGAGCTACACCGCCATCATTGGCTCCACAGGTAGGATTCGAACCTACGACCGATCGGTTAACAGCCGATAGCTCTACCACTGAGCTACTGTGGAATAATTATCATTTCACTAGCTCATCATTAATCAGCGACGAATAATATCTTACCATTTGCAACAAGAAATGTCAATTAAAATGTTATATGTATAAAAATTGTTAGATCGTGTTGTTTGTTACAACAACAATAAATACTATAGCATGTTCATTCGCGGTTTTCAATAATAAATTTTAAAATGTTATCAGCTCTACCCAGTAAAGCCGATAACATTATCTATTTACCACCAAGAACTTCTTCTGCGATATTCACTGCATGGTCCCCAATCCGCTCCAAATTGCTAATCATATCAACAAATACGATCCCGGCAGATCCAGTGCATTGTCCCTTATTCATTCGAACAATATGTTGTTTACGAAGGCGGCGTTCCATGTTATCAATTTCGTCCTCTTTATCAACAACCATTAACGCCTTTTCTCGACTCACTTGATCCAGTGCACTTATTGACTGCTTAACCGTATGTATCGTTAATGTAAACATCTGATTCAAGTCTGTTTGTGCCTCTTCGGTCAAATCAACCTTATTGGCAATTTTATAATCAATCAGTTCAATAATATTTTCGAAATGGTCGCCGATTCGCTCTATATCTCGAACTAAATCCATTAATGCGGTATGCCGGGCGCTTTCCAATTCCGATAATGAACCTGACGCTATCGTAACCAGGTAATCCGTTATCTTCTGATCCAGATTATTAAGTGCACCTTCCAATTGTCTTGCCAAATCGGAATGTTTTTGTTGGCGGGTAAACAAATATTGATTCGTCTCTTCCAGCCCCATACATGCATATTCACCCATACGAATGATTTCAGCCTTTGCCTGATCCAACGCAACTGCTGATGATTGCTGGATAAAAATTGGATCCAGATGTTGTGGTTTATACTCAATAGTTACATCTTCACCAGGGATTATTTTTGTCACCAACCAGGCTAGTCCAGCGATAAATGGAAACTGAATCAATGTATTGGCGATATTAAAACTGCCATGCGCAAACGCTAATGTCATTTCCGGATTCAAATCGAATTGATCCTGTAATAATTCAACAAACTTCGTGAAAAGCGGTAAAAAAGTTAAAAAAATCGCAGCTCCAATCAAGTTAAAGATAACGTGGATAAATGCGGCTCTTCTTGCAGCTACACTCGCCCCAAGTGATGCTAAAACCGCCGTGATTGTCGTACCTACATTATCCCCAAATAAAACAGGTAAAGCAGCATGTAAATCGATCGCTCCTTCAGCAAATAACCCTTGCAAAATACCGATGGTGGCACTTGAGCTTTGCACGATTACCGTGAATAGTGTTCCCACCAATAAACCGAGGATCCGATTTTCGCTCATGTTTAGCGTAAGCTGATGAAATGCCTCCAAATTACTTAACGGTGCCATCCCATTTCCCATCAGAGTCAGCCCGAAAAATAGTGCTCCAAAGCCAAATATAGCCTGTCCGATTGCCGTGACCTTTTGATTGGAAAAGAAGAAAATCAAGAAACATCCAATTGCAAGAATAGGTAAAGCATAGTCTCCCAGTTCAATTCCGATAATAAATGCAGTTACGGTTGTACCAATATTCGCCCCCATGATAACACCAATAGCCTGTCTCAATGTCATGAATCCGGCATTTACCAACCCGACAGTTAACACGGTGGTCCCTGAACTACTTTGAATCAACATAGTTACAACCATGCCAGCAATGATACCCAAAATTGGCCTGCTCGTCGTTTTGTCAAGAATATCTCTTAACCGATCTCCCGCTGTTTTCTGTAATCCGTCGCCCATGTATTTAATTCCAAGAAGAAAAATCCCCAGGCCGCCAAAGAATTCAAAAAGAATGGTTTGTACGTCCATTTGCAAAGGCTAAAACCTACCCTTCATTAGAGTGATATATGATGGTATCTAAGTATCATTATTATGTATACCAGGATAGATTGTAAAGATTTTTTCCTTTTTCACAAATTCAAACTGCTTAAAATAAAAAATTCCCCGTAACGGAGAATTATGTTTCATCTATCTTTTCCACCAGGATTCGCGTCCCGTCTACCTCTACTACACGTATAGAACTCCCTTTGGAAATCCACTGACCATTCGAAACAGCACTATAATCCTTATCGAGTATCCGTACCGTTCCAACCGGGCGCAGGTCATTTAAGGTGATCCCCTTTTGTCCCAGGAGTTTTTCATAATCTTTATTCATTGAACTATAACCAGCCTCGGTAGTTAAACGGTCTTTTAATGTAAGTTTGGACCACATATCCCGACGCTTAAATACTTTTAAAAATAATAATGAGGAAAATCCACCGACAAGTACCCCGGCAACACCATACAAACCAGATGTTAAGTCAGGTGCAGCAAGTGCAACGGAAATCAACATCCCGGCCAGCCCCAACGTTGAAAGCGTTCCATCATTTAGCAGCTTACCATCAATAATGATCAGTAATAATCCTATAAAATAAATAATAAGCATGATAATAAATGAACCTGTCTCAAGGTATGCAGAAAAATACACAACAATAAAACCGATTCCCAGGAGACCAAACAGTCCTCGCATATTTACTAAAATTTCACCAATTAAAAATAATGTACCAAAACCAGTAATGATAAATCCTAGCCAACTATAAGCAAAAATGTCCATCTCTTCCCCTCCCCCTCTTCATTATGTATATACGGGCAATCATCAAGTTTTGTTTCAAAAAAAGGAGAATGACTATGACCGCTTTACAAAAATGGATCATCTTTGTTGTTACGATTTTAATCATTATCAGTATATATCATGATTTGGTAAATGGTACAGCAGTTAATTCGACGGCTGTATCGCAGCAAACTTCCATGGAAGAAAACACAACAAAAAAATTTCATGTAGTCAAAGTAAAAGTCCATGCCGGAGATACGGTTCTATCCATTGCCGAAGAGGTCAACGGCTCCCTTGAAACACTGGATATGAAACAAATTTTTGATGATTTTCGTCTGATCAACCACACCGATCCACACAACATAAAAACAGAAGAATATTATTATTTTCCATTATACAGCAATAGGTAAATGAAGAACATTAGCACAAAGGCGGAAGCGCCCGGTTAGCGGCGTATGTGCTGGACTGAACCGTAGGAGATAAAGGAAACACGACGACCAGAGGGAGTCGATGTTGACTTATCGTACGAAGGTGAAGGAAGCACACTAGCCCTGGGCGCTGGAGCCGGACGGGGCTCATCCGATTACAAAGTTACCCACAGCATTTAATATTTATAATTTCCTAAGCAAGCAACAAAAGAGGCTGACATGTGTCAGCCTCTTTTGTTTATACAAATGGCAGTATAAACAGTGAAATTATAATGGAAGCAGCACCGGCAATGATTGCTGTCATACCAAGTGTATTTGCACCGCGGCCTCTGGCGATAAATCCGACAATAATTCCCGCTGCACCTAGAATAACCGGCATCCAGAAGAAGGATATAATTGACAATGCCAACGCAACCCAGCCATACGCACTATTTACATTCGTTTCATCATCGTCATCAGTCTCGATTCTTGACGGCGTGTCGTCAAGATCATCAGCCGTTAATTCGGCAGCTGTTTCTTCATCATCCGCTTGACGTGCTGGATTAAAAACAGATGGATCGTCATCGGATAAATCAGTCTCAACCATATCAGGATCTTCCTGATCACGTAGATCGTCTTCCATCCTGTCCAAACGTTTGAATTCGTCCATAAACATATACCTCACTTTCCTGTAATGGAGGTGCACCAATAGTTTATGAATCCTTACCGAATCTAATGGTGTTACTTTTTGGAAACGTATTAGTGCGTGTTCAAAAAGGAGGATCAAAAGGACCGAGAAGTTCTAGGCGGCGCGTAGCTTTGAGTACCGGAGTGTACATAAAAGGTACATGAGGATCGGAAAAGCAAGCCAACGAGCTTCTTCAAAGGAAGGCCGACTAAAAACGGGCTCTGCGCTCAGGTCGGCATACCCCTTTTGCAGGGGCACGTCATTTTTACCGGACTTTTTGAACATCCTCTTATAAGGGAACTTTTTCGGCCGGCAAACATAATATAAAGCAGCACAATCGCAAAGGAGTATAATGATGTCTACATTTATTAAAGACTTTATTTTACAAAAACTTTCCCGACTAACCTCTGAGGAACTTTACACGTATAGTAAACAATATGGATTTTCCATTACCAACCAGCAGGCAAAAGCGGTAACAAAATACTTAAAAACACACACCGTTGATCCATTTAGCGCAGATGGCCGGGCCGATATGTTACAGGAATTAGCAAAGATTACCGATCTGGAAACTGCCAAAAAAGCGCAAAAATTATTTAACGAAATAGTAAAATCATATGGATTGGAATCATTATTTTATTAATAAACAGGAATAACGCAAACCAGCGTTATTCCTGTTTATTAAAAGCTTAGGCCGAGCGGGAAATTTTTAATTATTGATTCATGATCTTTTCCTTTAGATCCGGATCAAATTCCCGGTTTCTAATCATATTAATTTCAAATCTATATGGTGGTTTCTTATTCTTTTTATCTTCCCCAACATATGGCGTTTCCAGGATTTTTGGTAATTCCTTAAGTTGTTCATGATAAATCACCCGGCACAACGCATCAAAACCAATATGACCGAACCCAATATTTTCATGACGGTCCTTGTGGGCACCACGTTCGTTTTTGCTGTCATTGATATGAATAACTTTGAGACGATCGATGCCAACAATCTTGTCAAATTCATCTAATACATCGTCAAAGTTATTTACGACATCATATCCGGCATCATGAATATGACAAGTATCCAAACAAACGGAAAGCTTTTCATTCCGTGTTACCCCGTCAAAAATCCTGGCAAGTTCGTCAAAAGTCCGGCCAATTTCCGAACCTTTTCCAGCCATTGTTTCCAGAGCAATTTGAACGGTTTGCTCTTTATCCAATACTTCATTTAATCCTTCAATGATTTTCTCGATCCCTGCATCCGCACCTGCTCCAACATGTGCACCAGGGTGAAGAACAATTTGTTTAGCCCCCAGAGCCTCCGTCCGTTCAATTTCATTCCGTAAAAAGTTGACTCCCAGTTCGAATGTGGCCGGTTTTGTTGTGTTCCCAATATTGATGATGTACGGTGCATGGACAACAACATCATCAATACCATTTTCTTCCATGTGCTGTTTCCCAGCTGCAATATTAAGCTCATCAACCGGTTTTCTTCTTGTATTTTGTGGTGCTCCAGTATAAATCATCAACGCATTTGCACCATATGAAGCAGCTTCTTCACTCGAACCCAACAACATTTTCTTCCCGCTCATCGACACATGTGATCCTATTTTCAACAAAATTGACACCTCTCCCAACATATTAATTCATCTTTTTCGTTTACTGTTTTTGTTAAGTTGACGCTGAATCTGTTCTTTTTGTTTTTTCATCTTTTTCTTATAACCAGGTTTTACTTTTTTTGTTTTTCGTACCCTTTTCCATGCTTCTTTTTCTGTGTTTATCTCGGTATTCTTTCTTATATTCCGTTGATTCCAGGCCTTGGACTTTTGCCACTGGCCATTTTTTATGTTGTAAAAGGTAAAGACGAGTCCTTTCTCCTCCAACTTTTTAATCAATTTCGTATCTTGTTCATCATACAAGCTAATTGCTGTTCCTTCCAACCCAGCTCTGGCGGTTCTCCCTACCCGGTGAATGTAAAAATCTTCTTCCTTTGGTAACTGGGCATTAATCACATGACTGACACCCTGGATATCGATGCCTCTCGCTGCCAAATCGGTAGCTACAATATATTGGTAACGTAGCTGCTTGATCTCTTTTAACACCCGTTTTCGCTCACGTGGCGATAACCCCCCATGTATCAACCCGGGTTCCAGTCCTTTTTGCTGTAATGCGGCAGCAAGATCATTTGCCGCTTCCTTTCCATTGGCAAAAATAATTGCCAGATACGGATTAATAACTTCGGATATCGCCATTATGACGTCAGCGGGATCACGATGTTTCAAGGCAATTAACCGGTGTTCCATCGTTTCCGGTGACAGTTGATCATTTAATTTGATATGCACAGGGTTTTCTAAATACTTTTTTAAAAAGTGTGCCAACTTTTGTGGGATCGTTGCCGAAAAAGCTAATATCTGGATATCGCTTTTACACCTTACCAGTAGCTGATCGACCTCTTGCAGAAAACCCAAATCCAACATCAAATCTGCTTCATCAATAACAAATGAACGGGCTGTGTATAAGGATAGTGCCCCTGCTTTGACCAAATCCAATATTCTCCCGGGGGTTCCAATCACAATATGTGGCGGTTCCTTTAACTTTTCCGCCATCTTCTGCCGATCCGTTCCCCCAACTAGAAGTTTAACTGTCCACTGGGTGTCTTTGTCCGCATAATGAATGATTTTTTTTGTTTCCTCATGAATTTGCATGGCTAGTTCCCTGGTGGGTGCGGTGATCACAAATTGGACCTCCCGTTGCTCCATGTTTATTTGATTAAACAATGGCAGCAAATAGGCATGTGTTTTACCGGAGCCCGTGTGTGACTGACCGATTAGACTTCTGCCTTGTCCAACAGCAGGAATAACCTGTTGCTGGATTTCTGTAGGCTGGTAAAACCCGAGACGTTGAACAGCCTCCATTAGTGTGGGTTGAAATGCAAACTTACTGAAGTTATTTCTTTCCATGCAATGTGCTCCCTTAATATTTATTCATCTGTATACTATCGTGTCTATAACCGATTCTTAAATAAATCGAAATGGCTCCGTATTTGCATGTGAAACGATAATTTCGATACCTTGTTGTGCAAGCTGTTTCTCCAAATACGTTTTTACTGCTTGTTTCATCACTTTTTCCACATGATGTCCGGGATCAATTACAGCCAGCCCCATTTGCCAAGCATCCTGTGCTGGGTGAAAGGTCATATCTCCGGTAATATAAGCGTCAGCACCTTTTGCTTTGGCTTCATGGATATATTTTTCCCCGCTGCCACCAAGTACAGCAACAGTTTTAATCGGTTTTGTCAAATCACCAGTAACCCGGACACATGGCACCTCCAAAACGGTCTTCAGATGTTCGCAGAAGTCTGTCAAATTCATCTCGCTGGTTAGTGTTCCGATCCGGCCAATGCCATGCGCCTTCCCTTTATTTTTTAATGGGTAAATATCATAAGCCGGTTCTTCGTATGGATGCTTATCTTTAACCATTTGCACTACCCCGCCTATTAAAGTCATTGGTACAATGGTTTCTATTTTGACTTCTTCAACCTTTTCCAGGTCGTTTACCGACCCAATATACGGATTAGTGCCCGCCAACGGTTTAAATGTACCATGGCCATTCGTCTGAAATGTGCAATGGCTGTAATTGCCGATATGCCCCGCTCCAGCTTCTGCAAGTGCTTCTTGTACAGCAACTGCATGAGTTTGTGGAACATATACACTGAACTTCACCAATTCCTCCGTAAACCCTTCCAGTAAAATATCTCTATTGTCAATACCAATTATATCACACAACATGTCATTAACCCCGCCATTTGCTGCATCAAGATTCGTATGGGATGCGTATACGGAAATATCATGCTGAATTATTTTTTGTATAATTCGTCCTTTAACCGTATCTGTGTTCAGTTGTTTCATTGGTTTAAACAGTAATGGATGATGGGCGATAATCAAATCCACCTGTTTCTCAATCGCTTCATCTACAACGGATTCCAGTACATCCAGCGTAATCATTACCTTTTTAACTGGTTTATTAAAATTACCAATCTGTAAGCCAACATTATCCCAATCATATGCCAGTTTTTTCGGTGCCCACTGCTCCATTACTTGAAACACATCTGCATTATGAATCGTTTTCACCATCTTGCAAAACCTCCTGTATCCATTGTAAATCCTGCTCAAAAAATTGGATTTTCACTTCATTTCTCACAGTCGCTCGTTTCATCTGCTCAATAATACGGGATAATTTGTTTTGTTCATATCTCCATTTTTTGAAAAAGGCATCTGGTCGCTTTTTAAGTAATATCGGTCCGAATAGCAATTCGCGTTCGGTCCAGGCTGGTGTTGGCTCATTTTCACACATATCAGCGACAATAATCTCATAAGAATGACCATTTTCTTCGACTATTGCTTCGTCTTTGATATTATAATTATTTGTAATTAACCATTTCCGTACTCCTCTTGCGTTCACATTCGGCTGCGCAATAATCCGTTCTACCAGCTTTAGTTTATCCTTTCCAGCTTCCAGAATAGAACGGATTAGCTTGCCACCCATGCCAGCAATGACTAATTGCCTTATTTCATCAGCCGTGATTATTTCCAGGCCGTCTCCAAGGCGAACATCCACCCGATTTGTTAATTGACATGCTCTAACGGTTTTTTTTGCACTGTTATATGGACCTTTATTAATCTCACCAGCAATTGCCCGGGCGTTTTTATCCAGCATGCAAACATGGCATGGAAGATAAGCGTGATCTGAACCTATATCAGCAAAAATGGCACCTTTGGGTAAAAAATATGAAACCTGTTGCAGCCGATCTGAAAGTGTAATGAGTTGTTCCATTTGAAATTCACCTTATTTCTAAACAGATAAAGAAAGCTTTCTGAAATCGCCAGAAAGCTTTCTTACTATGTCTTATTGCTATTTTTTCTCGGCAAGCCATTCTGCCACTGCGTCCTTTTGGTCACCTTCAATTAAGCCAGGTGGCATTTGACCCGGTCCTTCTTCAATGATTCCTTCAATCTCATCTTTTGAATGTTTTGAACCAATATCTTGCAGATTAGGACCCATGCCACCAGATAAGTCTTCACCATGGCATGATGAGCAATTTTGTTTGAAAATAGCTTCCGGATCGGTTGTTTCGCCGCCTTCACCTTCTTCGGCGCCTTTCTGCTCTTGTGTCTCCCCGCCTTCTTCCGCCTTTTGTATATCGTCCCGCTGATGTATCCCAGCAATAGATATGACGATTACCAAAGCGATCCCGATTACGGCTATAAGTGCATATGGGACGACTGGGTTCTTCTTCATCCGTCTTTCCTCCTTATGTATTCCCTTATTCAATTTTACAAAGACTACCTTCATTTTACTCGAAAATGTCATTTGTTTAAAGGGATAAGCTGTGAAATCTTTTAAATCATTATCCGGAAAAAGTTATTTTTCTAACAGGTACTATCCAAAACCAAAAAAACATGAAGAAAAATAAGTTCCCTGGTTGCAATATCATAAGAAATTCCGTAAAATAGATACTAAGAAATGAAAACGGTACCAGCCATTAAAAAATAAAGTTGCAGTCATTGATACACATATGTGCCCAATGACTGAACAAAAAATTTATTCAAGGAAATCTTTAAGGCGTTTGCTGCGACTTGGATGGCGCAGTTTCCGCAAAGCTTTTGCTTCAATCTGGCGTATTCTCTCTCTGGTTACACCAAAGACCTTCCCGACTTCCTCCAATGTACGTGTTCGTCCGTCATCGAGACCAAACCGCAAACGCAACACATTTTCTTCACGATCGGTTAGCGTGTCCAGCACGTCTTCCAATTGTTCTTTTAGCAATTCATAAGCAGCATGGTCTGATGGCGAAAGTGCCTCCTGGTCTTCAATAAAGTCACCCAAATGGGAATCATCTTCTTCACCAATCGGTGTTTCCAGTGATACCGGTTCTTGGGCAATTTTCAGGATGTCACGAACTTTGTCAGGAGATAGATCCATTTCTTCACCAATTTCCTCAGGGGATGGTTCACGGCCTAAATCCTGTAGCAGCTGACGTTGTACACGAATGAGTTTATTGATGGTTTCGACCATATGAACAGGTATACGAATTGTCCGTGCCTGATCCGCAATTGCTCTGGTTATTGCCTGGCGAATCCACCATGTAGCATACGTACTGAACTTGAATCCTTTACGGAAATCAAATTTTTCCACAGCCTTCATTAAACCCATGTTGCCTTCTTGAATGAGATCCAAAAACAGCATTCCTCTGCCCACATATCGCTTGGCAATACTAACAACCAGACGTAGGTTAGCCTCGGCCAAACGTCTTTTTGCTTCCTCATCACCTTGCTCAATCCGGGTTGCCAGATCAATCTCTTCTGCTGCAGATAACAAGTCAACTCTGCCAATTTCCTTTAGATACATACGTACCGGATCATTAATTTTAATACCAAGCGGGACACTTAAGTCGTTCAGATCAAATTCTTCTTCCTTTGCGATTTGTTGCATTTTGGGGTCTTCGTCTGACTCACCAATTATCTCCACACCTTGTTCGTTCAGGTACTCATAAAATTCATCCATTTGATCTGATTCTATTTCAAACCCTGACAATCGATCGGCAACTTCCTCGTATGCAAGTACACCGCGTTTCTTTCCTATTTCGAGCAATTGATTTTTTGCCTGGTCAACCGTTTGCTCTGTCGTTTGATTGTCCTTCATTTGTGCGGGTTCATTTTTAGCCATGAGTCCCCCTCCTTTCATACCTCTTATAAAATAAAACTTCATCCAATGAGGTAGTAAATACCTCACAAACATGCGTTTGTTCAAATATCGGTAAGTAATCTGTTATCTTTAACCATTTAATCAGATTGGTTTCTTTAATTGTTTTTGGATCTCTATAATTTCCATGGCAATTTTCGCAGCCTTAATTGGATCACTTTGTTTTTCGGCCTGCCGCTGTTCTTCCTTTAACTTCCTAATTGCGGTCATATCTTTATTTTCGGCCAAGATCGTCCATATATAATCGTTAATTTCCTGATCACTAATATCTTCATTTAAAGGTATCATTGCGATTTCAATGACAGCCTGTATAATTTTTTCGTCGGTCAGTCTGTCAATAAATAAGCTAACATCTGCAGGATGACCTTCTTCATAATATGCATACAAGTGGGTTGCAATAACTTGATGTATTTCCATATTAAACGATCCGCCAATTGTATCCTGGACTTTTTCGGTTATGGTAACATCTTTCAACATATATGCGAGCAACCGACGTTCTGCATTTTGAAAGGCAGGCAGCATTTTTTTTGCTGAAGCCGAATCCTTTTCATTGTTAGTAGTATATCGTTTGTTTTGTTGCCTATCCTTATTCATCCCCATATTTTGGCGGATTTTTTGGATTTCCTGATTTAATGCATCCATCGTTAAATCGTATTCTTCACTTAGCTCTTTTAGATAATATTCCCGTTCAACGGCATTATCAATCGTTGCGAGCTGCTTTAGGATTATTTCGATATAGTGTATGCGATCTCCTTCAAGGTTTACATTATAATTCTTTTTCATATAACGCATGTAAAAGCTCATGTAGGTATCACTTGCTTTAATTACCTTGTTGTTGAATGCCTCGCCACCATATGTTCTAATATAATCATCGGGATCCATCCCATCTTCCATGAAGGCGACCTTTACCTCGCAACCGGTTTGGCGTAATAAATTTGCCGCCTTATAAGCAGCTTCTATACCAGCATAGTCAGAATCATAACAAATAATTACTGTATCGACATATCTTCTTAACAATTTTGCTTGATTTTCGGTCAAAGATGTGCCCAATGTGGCAATGACGTTTTTAACATCTGCCTGAAATGCAGCAATCACATCCATATACCCTTCAAACAAGATGACTTCTCCTGTTGAGCGGATATGTTTTTTTGCCTGATCGAAGTTAAATAACAGTTTCCCTTTTTGAAACAGATCGCTTTCCGGGCTATTTAAATATTTCGGCTCCTGATCGGCAATAGCCCTTCCACCAAAAGCAACCGTCTTCCCCAAGTGGTTACGAATCGGGAATATGACCCTGCCTCTGAAACGATCAACAACCGTATTATCGTCCCTCAATGAAAGCAATCCGGCTTTTACCAAAGTTTGCTGATGGTAACCTTTTTTACGAAGAAATTCGGGAACAAAATCTTTTACATTCGGCGCAAAGCCTAATTGGAATTGATCGATTACTTCCTCTGTGATTCCCCGGTCAAGCAAATATTGATATCCTTCTTTTCCGTCCTTTGTAAATCGAAGCAAATGATGGTATAGTTTTTGTAACCATTCATTAGCAGATAAAATTGTTTGATTCTCCTGTGAGAGCGAACTTTGCTGGGGCATATCCTTCGTCGGCAGTTCGATTCCACTTCGATTGGCAAGGAGCTTCAGTGCATCATAAAAGGAGTAACTTTCCATTTCCATGATAAAATTTATCACATTACCGCCTTTTCCACAGCCAAAGCAATGAAAAATTTGTTTATCTTGGGTTACGGAAAAAGAAGGTGTCTTTTCAGCATGGAAAGGGCAGAGACCCACATAATTTTTCCCTTGTTTCTTTAGTTGTACATATTCGCTGATAACATCGGCAATGTCATTGGCTTTACGAATTTTTTCAACCGTCTCCTCTGGAATAAAACCTGGCATTTTCATCACCGTACTTTAATTAATTCGAGATGAACGAAAAAAATCCTTTAAAAATTCGACAATATTTTTATCATTTGTCAAAAAATCTCCTTCTATATGAAGAAGGATCATTCTTTATACAGTCTTTTAGCGTTTTGCCCATTACCATTGTACCTCGTTATACAGGGACGTAAACCTTGCAACTCTATAATTAATTCTACATTGATAACAGAGAATCCTCCTGCATTGGCAATGTTTTATTTTTCAGATTACGCAAAGCTTGTACACACATTTTTACACAAATACATATTATAATACACAAATACATAAATTGCTACATGAAATACTTAAAAACATAAGAAAACATCCTACCTTTATTTGGTAGAATGCTCTGTGTTTTGTTCTTAGCTGAATATCCGCAGAATACTGTTTGCCGTTTCTTCAACCGCTTTATTGGATACGTCTATAACCCGGCAGCCAATTTTACCGACAACCTGGTCAAAATACTCTAATTCCTGCTGAATCCTGCCCATATTGGCATAGGTTGCCTGGTCACCTAATCCAAGTGTCTTTAACCGTTCTTTACGGATATCATTTAATTTCACCGGGTTAATACGCAAACCGATGCATTTGTCCGGGTCCACCTCAAACAATTCCTCCGGCGGTTCTACCTCTGGTACAATTGGAACATTGGCCACTTTTAGCCGCTTATGGGCCAGGTATTGAGACAATGGCGTTTTTGATGTCCGCGATACGCCAATCAATATGATGTCCGCCCTTGCTATCCCGCGTGGATCACGGCCATCGTCATATTTAACCGCAAACTCAACCGCTTCAACCCGTTTGAAGTAGTCTTCATCAAGCTTATGGACTAAACCAGGTTCCAACCGCGGTTTCCCAAACAGACGCTCCATCGCATCCATCATGGGCCCCATAATATCGATCGCTTCTACACCAAGTTTTCCTGCCTCTTGATTTAAATAATTACGTAGTACAGGGTCTACGAGTGTAAAACCAATAATACCTTGCTGCTCTTTAGCTAAAACAAGCGTTTCGTCAATAGTCTGTTTATCTTCCACATAGGGTACACGATGAATTTTATACTCTCCATTATTAAATTGACTAAGACCTGCCTTGATAACCAGATCTGCTGTTTCGCCAACAGAATCTGATAAAACGTAAACTAATGGTTTCGATCCCATCAATCACCCTCCCTTGCACCTGATAACCTCTACTTCATATGATTCTTTGCCACACTTATAAATGTTCATCGGTAATTAATTCTACAAACGCCTTGGTTATCGTTGTTTTTGTAATTCTTCCAATCACCTCTGGACCTTCTTCCCCATCTTTTATAACTGGCAATCCGTCTATTTGTTTATTAATTAATTGCTTTGCCGCATCTAACAGGAGATCATCTTTCCTGCATACGGTCATATTAGGCATTCGTGTCATAATAATGTGTACCGGTATGTCATTTAGATCCTGTTTACCGATGCTCGCTCTAAGCAGATCCTTTCGTGATAGGACACCTGTCAGACAAGCCTGATTATCCACCACAAATAATGTACCAACATCCTCTAAAAACATGGTTGATATTGCATCATAAACCGAGGCATTTTCTCTTACAACAATCGGTATCGACTGATATTCATGGACTTTAAATTTTTTAATTTTTTCTGTTAACAGTTCCGAACCGGTTTTTCCCGTGAAAAAGTAGCCAACACGTGGTCTCGCATCCAAAAAACCTGCCATCGTAAGAATAGCCAAGTCAGGACGTAATGTAGCCCTGGACAGCGACAGCCTTTGTGCAATTTGCTCTCCCGTTATTGGACCATTCGCTTTGACAATTTCTATAATCTGTTCCTGTCGATTCGATAATTCCACCCTTTCACCACCCACAATGTGTCATACTCTTATTTCAATAGTATAGACTATTTACAGTGAAAAGGAAAAAGAAAAGCGAAAATTCCTGTTAGTTAGAAGTGTTGTTTCCAGCTTATTTTAGTCATGTCAGCATAATCATTGATCAAGGTTGCTATTGAATGGATTAAGGCTAAGCGATTTTCACGGATTGTTTCATCTTTGGCCATCACCATATTATGCTCAAAGAAATTATGAATGGCGTCAGTCAAACTGCTTAATTCCTTCAGAGCTTGTTCAGCTTCAAGGCTTTCATTTGCTGTCTTGTAAGCTGTTATAACTTCTTGATATTTCTTATATAAAAATGCCTCTGAAGGTGTTTCAAATAACTCGACATCCACCTCTTTTTTATCAGCTTTTTTGGCGATATTCAAAACACGGGTGAATGCCTCCTCTGTAGGTTTAAAGACTTCCTGACCCCGTTTATCCGAAAGTATGCGTGCTTTGGAAATCGTATATCCAACGATCCCTAACCTATTTGCCAAAACAGCCTGAATAATATCGGGTTCAATTCCCGCTTCTTTTAACAAATATGTCGCCCGTAACCGTAAAAATTCATCCAGTTCTTTTTTCACCAATTCAGCTTCGGCTTGTTCAATATCCAGTGTCCGATATAGTTGCTGTGTCATATCCAACAACTGCCACACGGGGATTTTCCAGTTTTCATGCTGCAAAATTTTTAAGATACCAATTGCCTGACGTCTTAAACCATACGGATCCTGTGAACCCGTTGGTACCAAATCAACAGAAATACAGCCAACAATTGTATCTAATTTATCAGCAACACTAACAATTGCACCTTCTGTCGTTTCCGGTAGTTCACCTGCTGCATGACGAGGTTGATAATGCTCGGCAATTGCTTTGGCAACTGTATGATCTTCTCCAAACAAAATAGCATACTTTTCCCCCATCACACCTTGTAAATCAGTGAACTCATCGACCATATTTGTCACCAAATCAAATTTGCTAATCTCTGCCGTTCTGATAGCTCGTTGCTTTTGAAAAGCATCTATCCCTAAAACATCAGCAATTTGTTTCGTTAAATAGACAACACGTTCAACTTTATCATGAATCGTACCCAATTTCTCTTGAAATACTACTTTTTGCAGTTTTTGCAAATAGAATGAAATCGAATGTTTCTGATCTTCATCATAGAAAAATTGTGCGTCTGAGAGTCGGGCTTTCAACACTTTTTCATTTCCCTTTACGACGGTTTGCAGTCCCTGATTATCCCCGTTTCTAACACCAACAAAATAAGGTAATAACTCATCCGACCGTGACTTTACTGGGAAATAACGCTGATGTTCCTTCATCGATGTAATAAGTACTTCTGATGGCAATTGCAAAAATGATTGGTCAAACTCACCGATGAAAACGGTAGGATATTCCACCAGATTCCTCACCTCCGCAAGCAGATCAGCTGCAATTGGAATTTGTATCTCTTTTTGGCTTTCCAGTGTGCGAATTCCCTCTGTAATCATTTTCTCACGTTTATCCGGTTCAACGATAACAAAGTTTTCCGCAAGTTTTTCAATATACTCTTTGGGATGACCAAGTTCAATCACATCCCCAAGGAAACGGTGCCCACGCGTTTGTCGGCCAGTAGTGACATCAGCAATAGTAAAAGGGATAACTTTCTCGTCATATAGTGCCACAATCCAGCGTATAGGGCGGACATATTTTAGTGATTCCTTTCCCCAATGCATATTTTGTGGGAATTTGATGGACTCAATGATTCCTTTGAATGACGGCAGCATCGATATGGATCGGCTGCCTTCAATATGTTTTTTTACAAAGATGTAACTTGTCCCGTTTACATCCTTAGTATAAATATCATCTACCGTTTTACCCTGACCTTTGGTAAATCCAATTGCCGCCTTTGTCCAATTTCCATCCGCATCCTTGGCTATTTTTAACGCAGGGCCTTTTGCCTCTTCCTCAAGCATCGCCTGTTCTTCCGCCATATCCTTTATCAATACTGCAAGTCTTCTTGGGCTCGAATAAGAAACAACAACTGAAAAAGAGATGCGCAATTCATTCAACCATTTTTCCGTCTTATCACGGAGCTGCTTTTCCGCATCATCAATGAATCGTGCCGGCATTTCCTCTAAACCAATTTCAAATAACACATCCTTGGCCATTATTTTGTCTCCTCCTTCAGCATTGGAAATCCCAATTCTTCCCGTTTGGCAACATATGCTTTAGCAATACCCCTTGCCAGATTACGAACCCGGCTGATATATCCAGTGCGTTCAGTAACCGATATGACTCCTTTGGCATCAAGCAGGTTAAAGGTATGTGAACATTTTAATACATAATCATATGCCGGAAAGATCAAGCCTTTTTCCATTGTCGTTTTTGCTTCCTGTTCATACATGGAAAATAATTTAAACAGCATATCTGTATCTGATTCTTCAAATGTATAGGTAGAATGCTCATATTCCGGCTGCAGAAAGATATCCTTTACAGTCACGCCATCAGCCCATTCCAAATCAAACACATTTTCCTTATCCTGAATATAAGATGCTAATCGTTCCAAACCATATGTTAATTCGACCGCGACAGGATTAGTGTCAAGACCACCAATTTGTTGAAAATAGGTAAACTGGGTGATTTCCATACCATCAAGCCATACTTCCCATCCCAGCCCTGCGGCACCAAGCGTCGGATTTTCCCAATTGTCCTCCACAAAACGGATATCATGTTCTAATGGATCAATTCCAAGTGCAATCAGGGAATTGAGATAAAGATCCTGAATATTTGCCGGGGACGGCTTCATAATCACTTGAAATTGATGGTGCTGATACAAACGATTAGGGTTTTGACCGTATCGGCCATCAGCAGGACGGCGTGACGGTTCCACATAAGCGACATTCCATGGTTCCGGTCCCAAACTTCTAAGCAATGTCATCGGCGACATCGTTCCCGCCCCCTTTTCGACATCATAAGCTTGCATTAAAATACAATTTTGATCAGACCAATGTTTCTGCAATGTTAAAATCATTTGTTGAATGTTCATTAGTATCGTTTTACCTCCTTATTGATACACAAAAAACCGTCCCTATGTCTAAACATGACATAGGGACGGTTTTACCGCGGTTCCACCCTATTTGCTCTTGTCCGCCAAGAGCCACTTTATTAAAATGCTCGGGAGCGCCTTTCCTTGTAGTCCTATATCCAGCTTCCACCATCCTGGATTCGCTATAATAGTAAGCAACAAGTACTTTTTCTCCGTCACCGCATTCTTGCACTGTTTCAAAGTCTGTACAAATCATACTTTATTTCTTCGTACGTGTCAATGATGTTTATTTCAACTTATCCAACTGGTTTAAAAACTTTTTTGATTTTATGTAATATCCACCATAATGGTCATAATATGCATCAAGTATTTGCCGCAATTTGGCAATGTTTTCGTCTTTCATGGTAATCGTACCTATACGCTCAAGTCCCACACTGGCAAACAAATGTAACAATCGTGCAAGCAAATCGGAAATTGAAAAAGCAAGCTGATCCAAATGCATACATCGCTTGCATAATAGTCCGCCTTCAGCGACAGAAAAAGAAAAAGGTTTCTCGGTACTGCCACAGTTTACACAATGATGAACAATTGGTGCAAAACCGCCTTTTTGAAATAATTTCATTTCATACATCATGACTGGAATATCATAGGACACATTTTCAGCAATCCAGTCCATTGTTAAAAGAAGTTGATCATAAATAAACCGGTCAGGGGATTTTTCATCTATTAATTTATCGGTTAGTTCAAGGATATATGCTGCATAAGCCGTTTTGATGATGTCTTCGCGGATCGGACGTAATGAATAGATGATTTCTCCTTGTTGAATCGTGCTTAACCCAGAGTGTACATAAACTAAAAATTCTCCATAAATGAATGGCTGCGTAACAGCAGCCATTCTACTTTTCGGTTTTTTTGCTCCTTTGGCAATCGCGGCAAATTTGCCGATTTTCTTACTAAATATTGTAACGATTTTATGTGTTTCGCCATAATCTTGTGTTTTGATTACGATGCCTTCAATTTTTTCCAGCACATGTTTCACCTTTCTTTGGCAAAATCTAATGTAAAGTGGTTAAAAATGGTATGTGCTACAATTTTGTATCAAGATGTGACAGCTCTTCTTCATGTTGTTGCAATTGACCTTTAACATTTGGTTCTTTCTCCAGCTCTTTCAATAACAAATAGGTTTCAACGTTCCCCGTTTGACTAAATAATTTCCATGTAAAGTCGATCACAAGAAACCCCTACCTTTCTTTATAGCGTTTGAACCTCACTATTAGAATGACCACAAGGCATGAAAGAATGAGTTATAATTTTTACCATGTTTAGAGGATGTTCAAAAAGTCCGGTAAAAATGACGTGCCCCTGCAAAAGGGATATGCCGGCGCCTGAGCGCAAAGCCCGTTTTTAGTCGGCCTTCCTTTGAAGAAGTTCGTTGGCTTGCTTTTCCGCTCCTCATGTACCTTCTATGTACACTCCGGTGCTCAAAGCTACGCCGCCTTGAACTTCTCGGTCCTTTTTATCCTCCTTTTGAACATGCACTTAATATTCATCTTCCCGAAAACCTAACTCTCGAAGCTGATTTTGCCTGTTGCGCCAATCTTTTTCCACCTTTATCCAAAGATCCAGATATACCCTTGTTCCGAGCAAGGGCTCAATATCCGCTCGCGCCCTTTTTCCAATTTCCTTCAACATTTTTCCGTGTTTGCCAATTAGAATGCCTTTTTGCGATTTTCGTTCGGTTATTACGGTTGCCTGAATAAAAATGGCATTTGACTCCCGCTTTTCGATATTTTCAATGACAACTGCAATCGAGTGAGGTATTTCCTCTCTTGTTAATTGCAGAACTTTTTCCCGGATCAACTCAGCAATAATAAATCGTTCAGGATGATCTGTAACCTGATCTTCCGGATAATACTGTGGCCCTGCAGGTAAATATGACTTTAATACTTCCAGCAGATGAATGACATTGTTCCCTTGTAAAGCGGATATTGGAATGATTTCTTCAAAGTTGTATTTTCTCCGGTACAGCTCGATTAATGGTAACAGGTCATCTTTTTGGATTAAATCAATTTTATTAATAATTAGAAAGACAGGCTTTTTTACCTGTTGTAGTCGGTCTATAATATATTGATCCCCTCTGCCATACCCTTCTTTGGCATTAATCATAAACAAAACGGCATCTACCTCATTTAATGTGTTTTCTGCCATTTGCACCATAAAATCCCCAAGTCGGTGTTTTGGTTTATGAATTCCCGGTGTATCAATAAAAACAATCTGTGCATCATGTTGTGTTAATACACCCTGAATTTTATTTCGTGTCGTCTGAGCTTTATCACTCATAATAGCTATTTTTTGTCCAATAACATGATTTAAGAATGTTGATTTGCCAACGTTGGGTCGGCCAATTATGGCGATAAACCCCGATTTGAAATCATTTTCCATGTTGTAATCCTCCGGTGTCTTTCGATGTTATTCATTCGTTTAAAAGTTTAAGCGGGCGCCTATACAGCAACCATCTTCAAGTGTTTCTTTTATCTTTGATGTACATCCATAATACTACAAAAACAGCTTACTTTCACATATTCGACAAAAGCTTTAAAAAGTTTTTGTTTTTTGACAGAAAATACATGCATAAAGCAAAAAGAAAACCCCTTTCGTTTTGAAAGAGGTGGTTAAAACAGGCTATATAATTTGGGCAAAAAAATGAGCAAACCAATAATAACGGCCGTAATGGCAGCAATCAAGACGACTCCCGCGGATACATCCTTAATCACCTTTGCTGTCGGATGAATAGCCGGGTTCACATAGTCAAGTAATGTTTCAATCACTGTATTGACCATCTCCATCGCCAGCACAAAACCAATAACCAAGACAATCAGTGCCCATTCCCCGGTTGTTAATTTTAGTAATAAGCCGGTACAAACAACAAGCAGTACGGCAATGATATGAACTCGAAAATTGCGTTCATGTTGCAAAACCTCGATAATTCCATTCCAGGCAAAGCGTAGGCCAATTCCCCGTTTTTTTTTGTTATCGTTCGAGTCCGAATGCATGTAAAATATCCTCTTGCTTTTGGAACATTACTTTTTCCTCTTCCTTTTCCATATGATCATAGCCAAGCAAGTGAAGAAAGCCATGAACTGTTAAAAAGCCAATTTCACGCTGTAGTGAATGATTATAATCAATGGCCTGTTCCTTCGCCCGATCCATTGAAATAACAATGTCTCCAAGTGTAAGTGATATATCTTCCCCAACTATAGGTATTTCTCCTTCCACCGTTTCCTGTAACGCAAAGGAAATCACGTCTGTTGGCTTATCTTGTTGGCGATAATTGCGGTTTAGTTCTTGAATCTCATCGTTGCTGACAAAACTGACGGAAACCTCGGCTTCATGTGGAATACCTTCTTGTTCCGCCGCAAAGTCAAGTAACCTTTGCAACATATCAATCTCATCGCTTGGCACAGCGTTCGTTTCATCATGAAAATCTATATGCATTATACATCCGTCTCCTTTGTTGTAGGATAAAAAACATAAAATTTCAGGTTTTCTTTAGCCCTTGCCTATTCTGACATAAGCAGAAGAGAGTCTAAATTTTCATATCTCCTTAGCTATTGAAAATAAAAACCACTTTCCCGGATCTGCGAAAATATTATTTCACTTGTTCATATGCATCAATAATTCGCTGTACCAATGGGTGCCGTACAACATCAGTCGGATTTAAATACACAAAAGAAATCCCTTTAACAGTTTCTAATAATTGACTTGCCACATGCACACCTGATTTAACCCCTTTAGGTAAATCAATTTGTGTAATATCCCCGGTAATGACCATTTTCGAACCAAACCCCAGCCGTGTAAGAAACATCTTCATTTGTTCCGGGGTAGTATTTTGCGCCTCATCCAGGATAACAAATGCATCGTCCAATGTTCTTCCCCGCATATAAGCAAGTGGAGCGATTTCAATTGTATCCCGTTCGATCAATCGTAATGTATGTTCTGCACCTAAAACATCATGTAATGCGTCATATAAAGGACGAAGATAGGGATCAACCTTTTCTTTTAAATCTCCAGGCAGAAAACCTAAACTTTCCCCAGCCTCTACAGCAGGCCGAGTCAGGATAATCCGCTTGACCTGGCCGTTTTTTAGTGCATGAACAGCCATTACTACTGCCAGATACGTTTTCCCTGTACCCGCCGGACCAATTCCAAATACAAGGTCATTGGATTTGATTGCAGCAACATAACTTTTTTGCCCTAAGGTTTTAACCCGGATGGATTTTCCCTTTACATTTTTTGTGATTTCATCTTCAAATAAAGTCTCCAGTTGATTAATCTTTCCACCCCTGGCCAGTTCCACTGCATAAACAACATCACGTTCGGAAATCGTCAGGCCCTTGCGAATAATTGATAGAAATGTCATTAATATTTCCTTAACCAATTCGACATCTTCACTGGCACCAGATACGCGAATTTGTTCACCCCTGGTAACAATAGATACTGATAATTGCTCTTCAATTTGCTTTAAATTTTTGTCATTTATACCAAACAAGGCCAAGGCCTCATTGGGACTATTAATTTGTAAGTCCGCTGTACTCAGATTCTCTGCCATATTCAATCTCCTTGATTTATAGGTTCTTCTTTGGCGATATTTTCTTCTACTGTAGTGAATAAGGTTATTTTAACTTTACCATTCTCTGTTGACTCATGCAAAATTTTTTGTGAAGTTATTTTTGCATCAGGTCCCAGCCGTAACTGCAATTCATTTTCCCCTTGTTTCAGGCCAATTTTTACTGCTTCTTCCCTCGTTCGCTTCAGTTGGTGAAAATTCTGTTCGTTTAAGGTTGATTCCACAAAATGAACTGGAAGCTTCCACTTGAGGAATTGAATTGGATTATCCGTTTCCTCTTTATGTATATCTTGATAATCCGGATCCCCAAACCCCCAAACCGGTAGTTTCACTTCTCCAAAACGTAAAAAGTATTTTTTCTTGCTATCACCACTAAGCATTTCCACATTTGCTTTTAATGGTACGGTAACGTTTACCTTATACCATGTCTGGGCAATAACCTCACCTTCAGCAGCGATCAGCTTGTTATTAGCTTTTTTATCGTCTTCTTCCTGTTTTGGGTTGTTTTCTGTCTCAAAATCAAGCTCACCTGTCACAAGCAGATCTCCGGGTTCGACATAATCATGCACATGAACCTTTCCAAGGCCTTTTTTAACGAACATATTTTTAATAACGCCTTTTTTTGTTGCGATCAAATTGCGCGGACCTTTCACCTCTTTTTCTTTTACGATTGCCTTTTCAACACCTTCCAGAAAGTAGGTTGTCCCCTTTTTGTTCACACCAACCCAAAGGAGTTCAGGAATGTCATTCACCAATTTCTGCTGAATGACACTTGCTGGTTTCAATGTTAAACTCCATGACCCGGCATGAATGCCATACGCATCCAGCTGCTTGTCAATTTTCTTTTCAATATCTTTTGGCACACCGGTTATCTTTACTTCCCAAATAATATTCGATAGAAAAAAGATTAACAAAACACTTAGTATAAGGCCAAGAACAAGTTCCCGTTTTCGCAAAAACCGCCGCCACAAGAATGGGGACCCTTTTTTCCTGATAAATGATATTTTATAGTCGGTTCCCCGGCGAATTTCTTTGATTAAATGAACATCCTGAAGCCTGATATTGCCTTTGCAAACCTGTTGTGACTCCTTTTCGATATCCCAAATCAATATCCCGCGTTTCACACAGCGTTGAAAGAACAGCTCCGGCATGCTCCCTTTTACCATTATTGTTACATAACCGGTTATAAATGGTCCTTGGATTTGTTTCATGGTCTCCTCCTCCATAGCAACAGTTTAAAACCTTACGCTGGAATAAATTTCACCTCTTCTATTGTTCCTTCAACCAATATTTCTTCCGGAAGCATCATTTTAAGTACAAATGATGATCCCAGAATTTGAATGTAGCCTTTATTCGTTTTTAATTTCAATTCGTTCTCGGAATAAACTGCGAGCCCTTGATGATTTTCAATATAAACGTGTATTTGACCAATCATTGTTATTCTAGGAAGTTCAAGAATGACATCTGATGGGAGTGCTAAATGATTTGTTAGCCATGGTGTAATTTTTTTATACCATTTCACATACAGAGCCCCCTCTCACCATCATGTTTATGAAAAAATAAGCAAGATAAGAACAAAAAAGCCTTCATTAAAAGTAAATTGCTACTTTTAGTGAAGGCTTTTCGTTATTTTCTCCGTTGTGTTGGGATATTGCGATACGCTTTGCGTGCTCTTGGCGGTCCCAAAACCTCCGCCATAATAATCCCATCAATCAATCCTTTACGGTTTAAATTATCCTTGATTTGATTTTTCATGGCCAATTTATTTTCATTAGATTGCTTGGATTTTTTTAATGCATCCTCCAAGTTTAGGTAAATACCCCCACCGTCATCATTACTAGCATTTCGTTTCATCCGTTCCAGCTCATGCATTTGCGAATCAAACTGCTCTTGCATGACAATCGTCGTTGATCCCGGCGAATGATCAGAAGATACCGGTTCAGTCCGTTGCTGTCGGTAATTCCGTTTTGTTGGTGGCGATGCTGTTTTTGGTGTCCGATTGGGCTTTTTATTTGTTTGGTGACCTTTTTTATCTTTAAAAAGACCAATAACCCCGCTGATAATGGCCAGAATGACAAGCAACACTTCCATGTATGCCACCTCTTTTCATGACAGATAAATTACTGTTCATCGTTTTCATCACTGTCATCTTTTGATAATTTTCCAATGGAATCACGCATATCGGTATCGGCATCAATGTTTTTGTAATTCATGTAATCCATTACTCCCAAATTGCCGGAGCGCAATGCTTCTGCAAGTGCACGTGGAACATCAGCTTCTGCCTCGACAACTTTTGCACGCATTTCTTGTACGTTGGCAACCATTTCTTGTTCAAGCGCAACAGCCATGGCCCGGCGTTCTTCCGCTTTTGCCTGGGCAACATTTTTATCTGCTTCTGCCTGATCCGTTTGCAGAATTGCACCGATATTCTTACCAATATCAATATCTGCCATATCAATGGACAAAATTTCAAATGCAGTACCAGCATCAAGCCCGCGGTTCAACACATTATGGGAAATCGAATCCGGGTTCTCCAATACTTTCGCATGCGTTTCCGAGCTACCAATTGTACTAACAATTCCTTCCCCGACACGAGCGATAACTGTTTCTTCACCGGCACCACCGACAAGCCGGTCAATATTGGCGCGCACGGTGATTCTTGCCTTTGCTTTTACCTCAATCCCGTCAATGGCAATCCCAGATATAAATGGGGTCTCGATCACCTTTGGATTAACACTCATTTGAACAGCTTCCAGAACATCGCGCCCAGCTAAATCAATTGCTGCACAGCGTTCAAACGACAATTGAATATTAGCACGGTGGGCAGCGATTAAGGCATTAACCACCCGATCAACATTACCACCGGCCAGATAGTGACTTTCCAGCTGATTTGTCTGTACATTTAACCCAGCTTTATATGCTTTAATTAACGGATTGATCACTCTTGATGGCACAACTCTGCGCAAACGCATTCCAACCAGGGTAAAGATGCCAACCTTGACACCTGCCGCCAGTGCACTAATCCAAAGCATCACTGGAATAAATGTAAAAAGAACCGCAATTGCAATGATGATGATACCGATGATGATAATCGGCATAATTTGTGTTAATTCCATCTCCTCTTACCTCCCAATATTGAAAAACTAAATTTCTCTAACTACAACACGAACTCCTTCTACCATCACAACTTTAACAGGTTTATCTTTTTCGATAAAACTACCCTCCGAGACGACATCAATTCGTTCGTCATCAAAAATGGCTGCCCCGGATGGTCGTAATGGTGTAGTCGTAATCCCTTCTAAACCAATTAATTCCAGCCTGTTAGTGGAGGATACATAGCCTTGTTCCGACGTGGTCCGGTCACGTAAAATAATATGCCGAAAGAAACCTTTTTCAAGTCCAATGATTTTAAACAAAATAATGGAAACAACAATGGCAACAGCCAATGCAATACTAACGCTTAAAGCCATATGTCCAAGATCTTCGCCGGATAAAAATAAGGATCCGAGAATCGAAGCAACACCCAATAATCCGACAATTCCACCCGGGACAAAAAACTCCGTGATAATTAAAATAATTCCCAAAACAAGCAAAATAATTGCCTCATGACCAGCCAGACCTGCAACAATGTGGCCATAGAAGAACAGGATAAGCGATAATAACCCCATAATTCCTGGTATCCCAAATCCCGGCGAATACAATTCCACAATCAGTCCAATACTTGCGATAGACAGTAAGATAGGAACAACGACTGGATTTGTCAAAAATCTGGCTAATTCCTCCGAGAAAGTTGGTGTCACTTCCTGAACGGCTGCATTTGTCAAGTCAAGTTCATGCAACAAATTTGTTCGACTTTTGACGATTCCTTCAGAATAACTAACGTTGACCGCTGTTTTTGCATCGAGGGTCAAAAATTCTCCCTTTGGAGCACCATACTCAGGTAAATCTATCTCTGGATCAGCCATAGCCTTGGCATAAATCGGATCGCGACCTTTTGATTCGGCTGCACCTTTCATCGCCGAAAGCCATGCAGATTGCGCTTTTTTATCTGCAGCCGTTCCATCTTCATTAATTACACCGCTTGCACCCATTGTAGCATGTGGCCGCATATAAATGGTGTCCATATTCAAGGCAATATAGGAACCGGCTGATAACGCCTGATTGACGATGTAAGCAGTTGTCGGTATTTTCAAGTCCTGCATTAAAGTGGCAATTTGTCCCGCAGCATCGACCCGACCCCCAGGTGTATCAATTTCAAAGATAATGTGGTCGGCCTCAGCCTCTTCAGCCTCTTTAATAGCCCTGATCAAAAAAGAAGCCAGACCCTTTTCTACCTCCTTTTCAATGGGGATCACATAAACAAGTTTTTCGTTTCCATTTTCTTTTTGTGCCTGGGCTGTCTGCATACCTGGTACGGAAAAAAAGATAGCAACTAGACCAATCAGCAAATATGACACCAGCCTGCTTTGTGTCACAACCTATCTCCCCCCTTTTTCCCACCATCATTTACTATTACGATTCACTCACAATTTTGTTTCAGGAATATTATTTAAATTGTATCACATGTATTAGGGACTTCGGTATGGATAAAATGAGAAAATCACTAAATCATCTTCCGTAAAAAAAGGCCTTTGTCTAAATTTGACAAAGACCTTTCATTTCTGTAAATCATGACAGATAATCAGCCTAAATGTTTTTGTACAAGCTGGTTCACTTTTGCACCATCTGCCTTGCCTTTTACTTTCGGCATAATAGCGCTCATTACTTTACCCATATCTTTTTTTGATGTTGCATTAACTTCCTGAATTGTCGATTGAACGATTGCCTCAAGCTCATCATCCGAGAGCTGCTTAGGCATATATTCCTGTATCATTTCAATTTCCGTTTCAAGTTTTCCAACAAGATCATCGCGTCCAGCTGATTTAAATTCTTGGAGGGAATCTTTTCGTTGCTTTAACTCTCTTGACAAAATGGTTAATTCTTCGTCCTCAGAAAGTTGATCTTTACTAAGTTTAATTGATTCATTTTGTAATGAAGCTTTGATCATTCGGATAACACTTAGCTTCTCCTTATCTTTCTGCTTCATTGCTTGTTTTAAATCCTGATTCAACTGTTCAATTAATGACATGGTTGGCCACCCTCTTTAGAACTTACGCTTTCTAGCAGCTTCAGATTTCTTTTTACGCCGAACGCTTGGCTTTTCATAGAATTCACGCTTGCGATATTCTGAGAGTGTACCACTTTTTGATACACTACGTTTAAAGCGACGAAGAGCATCCTCGAGAGACTCGTTTTTACGAACGCGAGTTGTATTTGACATGCTAATTTCCCCTCCCTCCGAAGCATAAAACAGATTGTACAGGCACATGTTGCATAAGTAAATCTTAAGAGATCATTTAACATACCCTTTATACATGCCTTGTTAAATTATAATATAACCAAATCCAGAGGTCAACTCATTCACCAATTTTATCGGGGTAAAACTTTTTCGTTTCCTTCAAACATCGGATTCAGCAATAATATCGACTCCGGCACTGGCACCAATTCGTGTCGCTCCTGCAGAAATCATCGCCTTTGTTGTCTTAGCATCACGCACACCACCTGAAGCCTTGACCCCCATTTCAGTACCGACCGTTTCCCGCATTAATTGAATATCCTCAATAGTTGCTCCTCCACCCGAAAACCCGGTGGAAGTCTTGACAAAATCGGCTCCTGCAGATTTTGCCAAGTTACATGCCCGTACCTTTTCATCGTGATTTAGTAATGCGGTTTCGATAATAACTTTGACAAGTGCTTTCCCTTTTGCAGCAGAAACAACCGCTTCGATATCTTGTTTAACAATCTGGTCATGATTGGACTTCAATTCACCAATATTAATGACCATGTCCACTTCCGTCGCACCATTTTGTATAGCTTGTTTCGTTTCAAATACCTTTGTTTCAGTTGTTGTTGCACCCAATGGGAATCCAATCACCGTGCATACTTTTACGTCTGTCTCCCGCAGTTGTTCATAACAATACGGCACCCAATAGGGGTTGACACAAACTGATGCAAATTGATACTTGCGTGCTTCCTCGACAACCTGTTGCATTTTCTCTGCGGTGGTATCTGGTTTTAATTGGGTATGGTCAATATATTTGGCCAATTCTTTTCCCATAAAATGATCCTTCCTTTCCTTAAAACTTAAGAAGACACACGAATTGGATGGTTAGTCGCATCATCCATTACCCTGACAAACATGCCTTCATTATACGGATATCCCGATTTTGTTATCTTCACCCGTACTATTTTACCAATCAGATCCTGACTGCCGGTAAATACCACTTTCAGATAATTATCGGTATAACCGACAAGCAAATCGGGATTATTTTTGTCCGGCATACGTTCTTCAGGAATCACTTCCAGGACCTCATCCTCATAATCAGAAGCATATTCTTTTGCCAATTGATTGGATAATTCGATCATCCGCTGCACCCGATCATTCTTAACATCCTCATCAACCTGATCCTGCATACGGGCTGCAGGTGTCCCTGTCCGTCTGGAGAAAGGAAATACATGCAGTTCAGAATAACCAACTTCTTTAATAAAATCGTAAGTTTCCATAAACTCCTCTTCTGTTTCTCCTGGAAAGCCAACAATAACATCTGATGTAATCGCTAGACCTGGTAAGGCTTTGCGAATTTTATCCACTTTTTCCTTATAATACGAACTGGAATATTTCCGGCGCATCCGTTTTAACACGGCATCAGATCCGGATTGTAATGGAATGTGCAGATGACGGACAATTTTCTTTGACTTGTCCAATACACTGATTACCTCGTCCGTGATTTGACTTGCCTCAATCGAAGAAATCCGGATTCGTTTTAATCCATCTACCTTCGTCTCCAATTCCTGTAAGAGTTTGGCAAAATTATAATCGTTCATGTCCTCACCGTATCCGGCTGTATGAATACCAGTTAAAACAATCTCTTTATACCCCGCGTCAACCAGCTGTTGCGCCTGGTGAAGTACATCTTCGGGTTTCCGGGAACGGAGTAAACCACGTGACCATGGAATAATGCAGAACGTGCAGAAATTATTGCATCCTTCCTGAATTTTCAGCGATGCTCGCGTTCTGTCCGTAAATGCCGGAACATCCATTTCTTCAAACACACGATTTTTCATGATGTTGGTTACCCCATTTATCGGTTCGCGCGTTTTCTGATGTTCCTCAATATAATCAATCATTTTTTTTCGGTTTTGTGTGCCAACTATGACATCTACCCCAGGTATCTCCATAATTTCCCCTGGTGATGTTTGTGCATAGCAACCAGTTACACATACAACCGCTTCAGGGTTTTTTCTGACGGCACGACGAATAACCTGTCTGCTTTTTTTGTCACCCGTGTTGGTTACGGTACATGTGTTAATGACATAAACGTCTGATTGGCGATCAAAATCAACCCGTTCATAGCCGTTTTCTTTAAACATGTTCCAAATTCCTTCTGTTTCATAATGATTCACTTTACAGCCCAATGTATGAAAGGCTACTGTTGGCATTATTTACACCCCAATTCTTCTAAATGATATGACATACTTGCTAAAACATATAATGAAGCCGTTTCTGTCCGTAAAATACGCGGGCCTAACCGAACCGGAGAGAAACCATTTGTTTTTAAAACCGCTGCTTCCCCATCTGAAAAACCGCCTTCAGGGCCAATACAAACGAGAATACGCTGGTTGGGTTCCATTTGCTTAACGATGTTGGCAAACGACTGGTAATCATCCGTTTTCGCTTCTTCTTCAAACGGAAAAAGCAACACATCGTAATGATGACTTAATTCGACAAGTCCATTCATATTCACTAGCGCATGAATTTCGGGAATTCGGTTTCGATGGCTTTGTTCGCTTGCTTCTTTCACAATTTTTGCGAATCGCTGATACTTTTTTTTAGCTTTTTTCTTGTCCCATATAACGATTGAACGCTCAGATTGAAATGGTATAAATCCAGCTGCGCCTAATTCTGTGCCTTTTTGCAAAATCAGGTCGAACTTATCCCCTTTAGGCAGCCCCTGCGCAATGGTTACGTGAACAGGAAGCTCTGCAGATTCATCAAGCCATTCTATGATATCTGCTACTACTGTATCATGATCTTGCGGGTGGATTATACAAATTGCTGCTTGTCCATCCGGGTGATTGCATATTATTTTATCGCCATCACGAAACCGCATCACTCTTAACATATGATGGACATCATCACCGGTAATTATTACCGTATTATCCCGCCAATTGCTCTTGGGGATAAAATAACGCTGCATGCAAACCACCTTCTTCTCCATCATATCTACTTCTTCGCCACAATCAAGACCCAATCTTCCATCTCGTTTATTTCCAATATCGTAAAGCCATTGTCTATTAACTGATCCTTCACCATTTGTTTTTTTGGTTGAATAATACCCGATGTAATAAACAGGCCACCTTCCTTTAAATTACGCCAGGCGTCAGGAATAAACCGAACAATAATTTCAGCTAGAATGTTGGAAACAATAACATCTGCCTGTTTATTAACATGATCCAACAAGTTATTTTGCTTTGTTTCGATCTGCGAATCAAGTTTATTCAATTTGGCATTCATTTTTGTACTTTTTACCGCAACCTCATCCAAATCATAGGCAAATACCTGATTTGCACCAAGTTTTACGGAAGCTATACTCAATACTCCTGATCCACAACCAACATCTATCACCAGATCACCGTTACTTATATATTGTTCCAGGGCCTGCATACTTAATACCGTTGTCGGGTGTGTACCAGTGCCAAATGCCATGCCAGGATCCAGTTCAATGATTAATTCATCACTGGATACAGCCTGATAATCTTCCCATGTCGGGGTTATGGTAATTCTTTTGGATATTTTAACAGGCTTATAATATTTCTTCCAGGCGGTTGCCCATTCTTCTTCTTTTACCTCACTTAAGGTAACCTGGTTACGACCTAAATCTATATCATAGATCAGTAAATTATTAATGGCTTGCTTGATTTCATCTACCGTATCACCTATAAAGCTATTAACGGGTAAGTAGGCTTTAATATATACACCTTCTTCAGGATATTCATCGGGATTCAACTCGTATATTTCCCCAAATTCATTTTCCTTCACCTTTACCAAGTCCAGTGGGTCTTCAATCACGACACCACTTGCCCCGTTTTCATGAAGAATGTTCGATATTGGTTCAATTGCTTCATTTGTTGTATGAACACATATTTCCGACCACTTCAATCCATCCACCCATTTCTTGAACAAATGCAGCTGTCAGACACCAAGCATCCCAGAGATAATCTGCATGTGTTCTCTTTTTTTACTATGTAAATGGCACCCGTCTTCAGGGCACCATTAAAAAACATGATTAATCACCTTTAAAGGCTTTTTTAAAACGTTGAAAGAAAGAGTCATCTTGTTCCTCTGTTGCATCATTTCCACCAATCTCGTTAAATTCACGAAGCAGTTCTTTCTGGCGGTCGGTTAACTTTTGTGGTGTAACGATGCGGACTTTAACATGCTGATCACCGTATCCGTAGCCGCGAACATTGGGCGCTCCCTTTCCTTTGAGCCGGAACGTTTTACCTGTTTGCGTACCCGCTGGGATTTTCAGCATCACTTTACCATGAACGGTTGGAACTTCCACTTCGTCCCCAAGCGCCGCCTGTGTAAAGGTTACGGGTAGTTCACAAAAAATATGGTCGCCTTCGCGCTCAAAGAACTCATGGGCTTTAACCCGGACAACGACGTAAAGATCACCGGCAGGGCCACCATTAACGCCAGGTTCGCCTTTTCCGGCTACACGGATTTGCTGTCCCTCATCAATACCAGCCGGAATCGATATATGAATTTTCTTCTGTTTTTTTACTGTACCTTTACCACCACAGGTACGGCATTTTTCAGGAATAATTTTACCTGTTCCATTACAATAATGACAAACCCGGCGATTTACTACCTTACCAAATGGTGTAGTTTGTTCCGTGTTCAATTGGCCGGAACCGTGACAATGTGAACACGTTTCAGTTTTTGTACCAGGCTTTGCCCCCGATCCATGGCAAGTTTCACATGTCTCATCTTTTGGAATGCGAATATCAGTTTCTTTTCCGAAAATAGCTTCTTCAAAATCAAGTGTTATCGTATACTGTAAGTCCGCACCTTGTTGTGGGGCATTCGGGTCACGACTGCGACCGCCACCACCAAAGAACATGTCAAAAATATCACCAAAGCCACCGAAGTCCTGTGCACCGCCAAACCCGCCGAATCCTTGACTCTGTGCACCAGCGTGGCCAAACTGATCATACTGTGCCCGTTTTTGCTCATCATTTAAAACTTCATATGCTTCTTTAACTTCCTTAAATTTATCCGCAGCACCCTCTTCTTTGTTCACATCAGGGTGATATTTTCTCGCCAATTTGCGGTAGGCTTTTTTAATATCATCTTTTGAAGCGTCTTTACTTACACCTAACACGTCATAATAATCACGCTTACTCACTTGTTAATCACTCCCCGAATCACTTCTTGCATAGGTTTTATCTTACCATCAACTGCAAGATAATAGCAAATAAGAAAAGTCAAAGCCACGGATCCTGACTTTGACTTTTCCTGGGTCTGGGTTAGCTCTCATTCGAGGTTCAGGATATGGAACCATCGAGCTCCCTCTTTTCACTTATTTCTTATCTTCATCGTCGTCTACTTCTTTATAGTCAGCATCAACGACATCGTCATCGGATTTTTGACTTTCTTCCTGACCTTGACCAGCCTGTTGTTGATCTTGTTGCATTTGTTCGTACAATTTGACTGATAACTGTTGCACCTGTTCTTGCAGAGCATCTTTCTTTTCCTTGATTTGGTCGATATCATCAGATTCTATTGCTTTTTTCAATTCGTCTTTGGCAGTTTCCGCTTTTTGCTTCTCGTCATCAGATACTTTATCACCAAGGTCTTTGATTGTTTTATCCGTCGTAAAGATTAACTGGTCTGCTTCATTGCGGATATCCACTTCTTCCCGGCGTTTTTTGTCCGCTTCTGCGTTTTCTTCCGCTTCTTTAACCATCCGATCGACTTCCTCATCAGACAGACCAGATGAGGATTTAATTGTAATCGACTGCTCTTTGTTTGTCCCCATATCCTTCGCCCGGACATTAACAATCCCGTTCGCATCGATGTCAAAGGATACTTCAATTTGCGGTACCCCTCTTGGTGCAGGTGGAATATCAGTCAATTGGAAGCGGCCAAGTGTTTTGTTGTCTTGTGCCATTTCCCGCTCACCCTGCAGGACATGGATATCAACCGCTGTTTGATTATCGGCAGCAGTAGAGAATACTTGTGAATGACTGGTTGGAATGGTAGTATTACGCTCGATTAATTTAGTGAATACGCCACCCATTGTTTCGATCCCTAATGATAATGGAGTAACATCTAATAACAGTACATCTTTTACGTCACCTTGAAGTACGCCACCTTGAATTGCTGCACCAAGAGCAACCACTTCATCAGGGTTCACGCCTTTTGATGGTTCTTTACCGGTTTCCCGTTTGATGGCTTCCTGAACCGCTGGAATACGTGTTGAACCACCAACAAGGATAACTTTATGAATATCACTAGCGGAAAGGTCGGCATCTCTTAGCGCTTTTCTGGTTGGTATCATGGTGCGCTCAACCAAATCAGATGATAATTCATCAAATTTCGCGCGGGACAAGCTCATTTCCAAATGCAATGGACCAGCATCTCCTGCTGTAATAAATGGCAGGGAAATTTGTGTTTGCGTTACACCTGACAATTCCTTTTTCGCTTTCTCGGCTGCATCTTTCAAACGTTGCATGGCCATTTTGTCTTTGGATAGATCAATGCCATTTTCTTTTTTGAATTCTTGTACCAGATGATCAATGATAACTTTGTCAAAATCATCTCCGCCAAGACGGTTGTCTCCAGCTGTTGCCACAACTTCAAATGTACCATCACCGATATCCAGGATGGACACGTCAAATGTACCCCCGCCCAAGTCATAGACAAGGATAGTTTGATCCTGATCATCTTTGTCAATACCATATGCCAAAGCAGCAGCAGTTGGTTCATTAATAATTCGTTCTACTTCCAGACCGGCAATTTTACCAGCGTCCTTTGTAGCTTGACGTTCTGCATCATTAAAATAGGCAGGTACAGTGATAACCGCTTTATCAACAGTTTCGCCCAAATAATCTTCAGCATATGATTTAATATGCTGCAGGATAATAGCCGATACTTCCTGTGGTGTATAATCTTTATCGTCAATTTTCACCTTATAATCTGTACCCATATGACGTTTGATCGATTGAATAGTGTTTGGGTTGGTAATCGCTTGACGTTTAGCTACTTCACCAACCTGGCGTTCCCCATTTTTAAAGGCTACAACAGAAGGAGTTGTCCGGTTTCCTTCAGGATTAGGAATCACGACTGCTTCTTTGCCTTCCATTACTGATACACATGAATTGGTTGTTCCTAAGTCAATTCCGATTATTTTGCTCATAATCGATTTCCTCCTTTACTGCTCATCTGTTATTGATTTACTTTTACCATTGCTGGTCTGATTACCCGATCTTTTAGCATGTATCCTTTTTGTAATTCTTCTACGACACTGCCTGCTTCCAGCTCAGGATCTTCTATTTGCATAACCGCGTGATGCACATTTGGATCAAAAGGCTTGCCAACTGCTTCAATTTCCTCAACACCTTGACTCTTCAAGGCATCCTTCAGCTGGTTATAAACCATTTCGATTCCTTCGACAAAACTTTTATTAGCTTCCGTCACTTCCTCATTAAGTGCACGTTCAAAATTATCAAGCGCAGGTAATAATTCACTCACCAAATCCTGTGCTTTATATTTACGGTCTTTTTCCCGTTCTTTTTGCGTACGCTTTTTAAAGTTCTCAAATTCTGCCTGGCTTCGTAGCACCCTCTGATACATATCCTCTTTTTCTTGTTTTAAACTGGCAATCTCTTCCTTTAATGATTCCATTACACTTTCATCAGAGTCCAGGGTTTGTTCTTCGTCATTTGTTTCTTCATCTAGGATTTCAGTTTCCGGTTCTGTTTCAGTAAATTCATTTGTATCAGCCGTTTCCTTGTTTTGTTCTGTCACCATAGCCACCTCCTATTTACATACCACGTAAGACTATACCATGAAAGGTTACGCAATTAAAAGTACAAAGGCGCAAGCGTCCGGTTAGCGACGTACAAACTGCGCCCGTGCAACACGGGTGGTTCGGCGTTGCCGCGCAAAGCGGCGTTTTTAGCCGAACATCCTTACCCACGAACTGATGCTAGTCACTGGACGCTGGAGCCGGACGGGGCCTCCTTAGTATAATCTTAATATAGCTGTGAATTTTATACCTTCTTAACCTTTAAAAAACCGTGTGTCATTCAGACGTTAATCATTATTTTTGTACCACGTATATAGTGCATCGCTCATCTCGGTAGATAACACATCCAACAAGTTAATGACTCTTTTGTATTGCATCCGGGTCGGTCCAAGCAGGGCAATCGTACCCATCTGTTCATCGCCAAAATGATAGGTTGCAGTAATTAGGCTCAAATCCTTAATTGCTTCCACCTTGTTTTCGTGACCAATCGAAACTTTAATCCCGTCTTTCTTCGTTTTCAGAAGGTTGGCGATTTCCTCTTCCTTTTCCATCATGGCATAAAAAGAACGAACTTTTTCAACATCTTTGAATTCCGGCTGCATTAACATATTGGCCATCCCGCCGATATATAATTTGGCTTGATGTTCATTGGAAAAAGCAGCCTTTATATAATCATAGGATTTTTCAAAGTCACTAACATACAGTTTCATGAGTTCCATTACTTCTGTATTCAATTTTTCCGGTAACTCGATAATCGGTACCCCAGACAATCGATCGTTCAAGATATTTACCATTTTTTCAAGGTCAGCCGGATCCAACACTTTGGGGATGGAAAACGTATGATGATCCACATGACCGTTATTTGTTATTAAAATGGCCACAGCGGTTTGCGGTGCCAAGGGAACAATCTGAATTTGATTTAATGTCGTTTCAAAAATTTCAGGGCCCAATATGATGGACGTATAGTTTGTTAAATCAGAAAGTACCTCAACACATTTTTGTACAAGCTTTTCAAACTCGAAAAAGCCATCATGCATAATCTGTCGAATGACAGTGACATCTTCTAAAGGTTTTTGCATTGTTAACAAATTGTCTACATAAAAACGATACCCTTTTTCAGAAGGGACCCGTCCGGAAGAAGAATGTGTCTTTTCCAAAAAGCCCATTTCCTCCAAGTCTGCCATGACATTCCTAACAGTTGCAGGACTGTAGGAAATATTCTTTTTTTTGGAGATTGCACGTGACCCAACTGGCTGTGCTGTCTGGATGAAATCATCAACAATGACTTGTAGAATTAACTTCTGCCTTTCAGTTAACATGATGATCACCTCTGTTAGCACTCTCTTGTTCCGAGTGCTAATTCTATTATTAAATTATCAAATCACCTTTTTTTTGTCAATAAAGATGAACCAGATCGTCATCGTCTAATAAAAACTTTTCAAATACTTCATTACCAAACAATAAGCCTTGATCGGTTAACCGGATGCGATCACCATCATCTGCCAGCCACCCTTTTTGTATCAGCTGGTTGATCTCTGTTTGGTAGAGCGTGTCCATTTCCAGTCCAAGTTTTTCCCGGAAGATATGCCTTGAAATCCCGGCAAGTTTCCTCAAACCTAGGAACATCTGCTCCTCAATTCGTTCTTTTAAACCGATTGTTTCCGTATTTAATACCGGATTGCCATCTTTCATGGCTTGTTTTACATATGCTGGAAGCGGCCGGATATTGCCAGTTCGTTTACCGGGTAAATACCCATGGGCGCCCGCACCAAAACCATAATAGTATTCATTGTTCCAATACGTTAAATTGTGTCTGCTTTCAAAGCCCGGCTTGGCAAAATTACTAATTTCATATTGCAAGACACCATTGTCACGCATGGTTTTCTGCAGCAGTTCATACATGACTACCTCGGTTTCCTGTGGTACACGATGCAATTTCCCTTTTTTATAACGTTGATAAAATACGGTTTTGGGTTCAATTTGCAGGGCATATGTGGAATAATGCGGCAGCTGAAACTGAATCGCTTCATTAACTGTGTGACGAAAATCTTCAATGGTTTGGTTTGGTAATGCATAGATTAAATCAATGCTGATATTAAAAATCCCCTGTTGGTGAAGCAGATCAATAGTACGATAAACATCTTTTACCCGATGCAAGCGACCAAGTTCCTGAAGCATCGCATCATCAAAAACCTGTACACCAAGTGACACCCGGTTAACCCCATAATCCTTTAAAAGTTTGATTTTTTCGCTGTTAAAATCACCAGGATTTGCCTCAATCGTAAATTCCTCACAATTTGATACGACGAATTTTTTATTGATCAGTTCCATCAATGCTCGCAATTGTCTCAAGTTTAAGGCAGTCGGTGTACCGCCTCCAATAAAAATCGTTTTTACATGCTTATGTTTCCCCTTAATTTGGGTATTTATTTCATTGGCTAACGCTTCGATATACCTGTCTCCCCGCTTTTCGTTATAAATAATCTTCGCAAAGTCGCAATAATGACAGATTTGCTGACAGAATGGAATATGAATATAGACCGATTGAACGCGTGGATCCATGTTTTCTCACCCTTTTCGTAAAGCTCTTTTCGTTGTCTTCCCATTTGTACAGAAATAGGGGTAAAACCGTTGTCAGGTTTTACCCATTTCAGATAGTTTAATCGTCACCCATTTCCAGGACAGCCATAAATGCCTCTTGGGGAACCTCAACAGAACCAACCATTTTCATGCGTTTTTTACCCTCTTTTTGCTTCTCGAGCAGCTTACGTTTTCGGGAAATATCGCCGCCATAGCATTTTGACAAAACATTTTTGCGCATTGCTTTGATGGTTGAACGGGCGATAATTTTATTGCCAATTGCCGCCTGTACCGGGACTTCGAATTGTTGCCTCGGGATCAATTCTTTTAGTTTCTCAACAATTTGTTTCCCACGAGCATAAGCAAAGTCCCGATGAACGATGAACGATAATGCGTCGATCGTTTCGCCATTTAACAGAATGTCCATTTTCACAAGTTTGGAGTCTTGATAACCAATTAGCTCATAATCAAAGGATGCATACCCTTTCGTCTGCGATTTTAATTGATCAAAGAAATCATAGACAATTTCAGATAACGGAAGGTGATAAATAACATTTACCCGGATATCATCCAAGTACTCCATATTGACAAATTGACCGCGTTTTTTCTGACAAATTTCCATAACCTGACCCACGTAATCGTTTGGAACCATGACAGTTGCTTCTACATATGGTTCCCTGACCTCTTTGATCTGTTGCGGGTCGGGCATTTCGGAAGGATTGTCCACTTCTACCATATCGTCATTTGTTAATTCAACTTCATAAATAACACTTGGTGCAGTAGTAATTAATTGAATATTAAATTCCCGCTCAATCCGTTCTTGAATAATTTCCATATGCAGGAGTCCGAGAAATCCGCACCGAAAGCCAAATCCCAAGGCTTGTGATGTTTCTGCCTCATATTGTAGCGATGAATCATTTAGTTCCAAACGTTCGAGTGCCTCCCGAAGATCATTATATTTGTTCGAATCAACCGGGTATAGGCCGCAGAAGACCATCGGATTTAATTTTCGATAACCTGACAATGGTGTATCGGCAGGGTTATCGGCAAGCGTAATTGTGTCACCAACCCTTGAATCACCAACCTGTTTGATGGATGCTGTTAAATAGCCCACATCACCCACCCTCAATTCTGTTTGCGGAACCGGTTTTGGTGTAAAAACGCCAACCTCGTTTACTTCAAACTCCTTTCCTGTCGCCATCATTTTAATGTTGTCGCCAACTTTTACCATACCTTCTTTCACACAGATATAAGCAATGACGCCACGGTACGGATCATATATCGAATCAAAAATTAACGCCTTTAATGGGGCGTTATCATCTCCTTCTGGTGCTGGTATTGCTTCAACGATTCTTTCAAGAATTTCATCGATGCCAATACTGTCTTTTGCCGAGGCAAGAATCACCTCATCTTTATCAATCCCGATTACATCCTCAAGTTCTTTAGCTACCCGGTCTGTATCGGCATTAGGCAAGTCTATCTTATTAATTACAGGGATGATTTCCAGATCATTATCCAGGGCGAGATATACATTTGCCAATGTCTGCGCTTCAATCCCTTGTGCAGCATCAACAACTAAAATGGCCCCCTCACAGGCAGCCAAACTTCGCGAAACTTCATATGTAAAATCAACATGCCCGGGTGTATCAATCAAATGAAAGATAAATTCCTCTCCGCCCTTACTCTGGTAATGGAGCCGGACAGCATTTAGCTTGATCGTGATCCCGCGCTCTCTTTCCAAATCCATGGCATCAAGAAATTGTTCTTTCATTTCCCGTTGCGTTAGTGCTTTTGTCTTTTCCAAAATCCGATCCGCCAGTGTTGATTTTCCGTGGTCAATATGAGCGATAATCGAAAAATTGCGGACGTTTCTTTGTGTTTTCGCCATAAGTGCTGTTCACTCCTACATGTATTGTACCGTGAAAACATGATGTGTTTACTAGGATAGATTATAGCAATAGCAGCCCTGACATTCAATAAGAAAGGCGGAGGGCCTGTTTTCTATGTTCATTCCCGTTTGGTACATGCATTTATAAACAAAAATCCCCTGTTATTATAACACTGCAACGGCGAATAACAGAGGGTTTTTAGTCAAAAAAATACTTGGGCAAATTGATAGAAGATCATCACAACCATCTCATAAATTCCTTTAATAATATCACCTAAAAAAGAAGCTGTTTTTTGGGTAAGATGTGCAGAGGTATCCATTTCCGGTTCGGGCTCGTTGTTTACTTCTATCGTCTCAACTTCTTGTTTATTCACATCCGCTTTTGAGCTATCCTGTTCTTGTACCTGCTCCTCCTGCTGCACAGTTTTTGCTTCTTGACCATGGTCTATGCCATAAAGCATTCCCGACAGAAAGAAAACTGCCAATAACAACAATGTGATAACTGCCCGTACCATCTGCCATTCCCTCCCTTGCTCTTGGCGATATAATGCTGGTAAATATCATAGTTCCAATTCCGAAATGCACTTATAGTAAAATCTATGTCGCTGTTTGATGAACTAGAACCAGTAGAACCAAATCTTTTAATTTTCCTGTCAAATAATAGAGTGAACTAGAAGTACTATCTTGTGTATGAGGAGAAGTTTTCCACATCAACCTTTTCATGTAATGCGGCATTCACTCCGTTTGCAATCACATGCGACATGTCGTCCATGAACCCGTCGACTTCTTTCGGTGTCACCATATAATTATAACCAACTGGAGTTAATACCTCCTTGATCAATGCCCTTTTATCCTCCTCTGTTAACGTTCCGACAATCCCAAGAAAAGTTTTCCGCTTCTCCTCGTCGGGCAGATCTTCTTCAGTAAATTTTTTTGCGCCAAAGTTTAAACCGGCTGGAGCTAGTGATTTCGATGGCTTGTCTTTTTCATTCCATTCCCTGCCAAAATGTTTTAATATCAAATCAATGGTGTCGCTCGTTATGGTCACTGCATCAACAACAGTTGGGACTCCAATCGCTATCACCGGAATTCCCAATGTATCCTGACTCAATTCTTTCCGTTTATTACCGACACCGGATCCTGGATGAATCCCTGAATCAGAAAGTTGAATAGTCTCATTAATTCGCTCAATTGACCTCGAAGCAAGTGCATCAACAGCTATAACAAAATCAGGGTTAAACTTTTCAATTATTCCAAAGATCATGTCGCTTGTCTCAATCCCTGTCACCCCCATCACACCAGGTGTAACTGCTGCGACAGAACGATACCCCTCGGCAACAGTTTCATACTGCAATCGAAACAAGTGGCTGGTGACGAGAACTTTTTCTATTGCCATTGGACCAAGTGCATCAGGCGTAACATTCCAATTCCCCAACCCAACAACTAATCCGGTCGCATCTTTTGGAATATTGTTTTTCTCCAATAGCCGTTCCAACTCTTTGGCAAGAATTTTTGCCGCCGCTTCTTGTCTTGTTGTATCTTGCTTTTTAACCCCGTCCGCGTAAATGGTGACATAGGTCCCCGCCTTTTTGTTGAGCACATCGGCTCCTTCTGCATCAATTTCAACCTGGGAAATGGCAATATCATCTTCTTTATAATCTTTAATGGTTACCCCTTTTATTTGCCTTTCCTGTTTATCCTCTTCTTGTTTTTGAACATACATATCTTTTGCTTCCACAGCCAAATCAGTTCGCACTTGGAAATTGATGTTGTTTTCACCCATGACTATCATGTCATCCCTTCTTACAAGACTGTCATTATTTATTACATTAGGCTATACAAAACAGGAAGAATTCATACAAAAACAATAGCAGTGATTGTCTGGATCAGGTGTCAGGCCAATTGTCGCTAAATGGGCGCTTACGTCTTTCTTATAACAAAGCTGTTGAAAACCTTGCCGCTGTTTGGTAAAATGATTTTTGTTCTCAACCGTATGTACAGGTTGTTTAGGAGGTGAAACAATGGCTAATATTAAATCTGCAATTAAACGTGTAAATATCAATAATAAAAATCGCGCCCAGAATCAATCAGAGAAAACAGAAATGCGTTCACAAATCAAACATGTAGAAAAATTTATTGCGGCTAGCGATGTTGAAAACGCCAAAGCTGCACTTCATTCAGCTACAAAATCAATTGATAAAGCAGTGCAAAAAGGGATTATCCATAAGAACAACGGTAATCGTCAAAAAGCACGCTTGGCTCAAAAAATAAACAACATTGCATAACACATAGTTGCAAAAAACAAAACGATCCAGTGTTTCGGATCGTTTTTTGTTATATGGAAATCATGAAATTTCAGGTATTCTTGCGAGGTGCCACGTCCAGCTATGGCTTTGGTCTCACTTGAACAAGCTCATATAATAACAATTCAAATGCAAGCTGTTTTTCCATTTTCCCCTGTTTCATCATCGTGTCCGCTTCGGTAAGTTTGTCCATAATTGTTTGTAACGTTTGGTTGCTAAAACGCGCTTCACGTTTTGCGGCTATTTTTACAACATACGGGTGAACACCCAATTGTTTCTGCATTTGGAACGAACTATAGCCTTTTTGCTTTAATAATTTCACGCGGTAAATGGTTCGGAATTGAAAAGCCAAAAGAGCAATAAGGGCGATCGGTTCTTCCTTCATTTTCTGCAAGTCATGAAAAATTGCAATAGCTTTATGAATATTACCTTCCATTACGGCATCCACCAGTCTAAGTGAAGAACTGTTTGCTGTATGAGAAACCAGCTGTTCAGCTATCTCCTTCGTAATGGTCCCACCCTCACCAACATACAGTGCTAATTTTGTCAGCTCATTTTTAAGTAAATAGAGGTTTGTTGCGACTTCACCTTCAAGTACTTCATAAGCTTCAGGTGAAATGCGAATGTTTAATTGGTCGGCTTGATCATTAATCCATGCAGGCACATCCTGCTCCTTGATTGGACTGCAATCGGCCACTACTCCATGCTTTTTTAATAATTTGCTGATTTTTTTTCGCTCATCGATTTTTTCATACGGCGCAATAAACACCATAACCGAATAGTCAACCGGTGATTCCACATAGTGCTGTAGTAAGGTGAGATCATGCTCAAACGGTAACTTGTCTGCCTTCGCTTTAAGAAAAGTTGGATTGTTGGCGAAAATCAGTTTCCTTTCACCGAAAAATGGCAATGTTTCAGCGTCCATAATGACTTCCTGTATAGGGGTTTCTTCCAGATCATACATGACCAGGTTTTCTTTGTCATCATCAGGTAACACCGCATTTGTAATATGTTTTTTTAAATTTTGTATGAAATAAGTATCAGTACCATATAATAAATATATTGGCGAAATTTGTTTATTCTTTACTTGTTTTAAAATGTCCATATATGCCATGTTGTTCACTCCAATGTATACCATTTTACCGTAAAAACATGAAAAAGGGAATTGCGATCACGGCAATTCCCTGTCAGGAGATCTATATAAACGCTTGATTTACAGTCCCGGGCTACTGCTCCTCAAACGATATTTTCCCTTACCTGTAGATTGACCATCTGTGCCAAAACTATAGATGTTAACTCTTTCTAAATATGGGGAAATAATTTTTGTATCATTTTCCATAGGAATGTGGATTTTTTTCTGTATTTCATTTATACTAAAAATGAACTAGGAGGGTTAGATGTGAACGAATTCGAAAATGACGTACAGTCAAAAAATAATGATGTTGTTGACTCAATGAAAGGATTTGGCTACTCGTTTATATTCTTTATCCTTATTTTTGCTATCGGTGTAGCAATCAGTGTTATTGCATCATAAAGTGAAACTACTTAGAAAAAAGCGAATGGTTGCAGTAAGTATTAATCTTTCGCCTGATGCATATTCATGACCAAAGAGGCTGGCAATAGTCACTTTGGTCATTTTTTTATGTTCTCTTGAATGCCGCTATACTAACAGTATAACCGGATGTGTTCTATGTTAAGAAGGTATAAAAATACATTCAAAGCCTATTCTGCTTATGCCAGAATTGGCCCCGTCCGGCTCCAGCACAAACGCCGCTAACCGGGTGCTTATGCCTTTGTTCATACTTTATGGCAGGAACTTCAAAAATGTTCCCTTATCTTCATGAAATCGAAATACAACTGCTCCATCTTGATCTGATCTAAATACATAAATATCGTTCTCCGCCAACCGCTCTGTAATTTCTGGGGATGGATGGCCATATAAGTTGTGCCGGCCAACCGAAATCAGACCATACACTGGATCTATTGCTGATAAAAATGCCGAATCTGAAGATGTTTTGCTTCCATGGTGGGCAACTTTTAAAACATCTACATTTAAACTCGGGTAGGCTCTTATCAATTGTTGTTCAACGTCCTGCCCAATATCCCCGGTAAACAGCCAGGTTAGTCCGCCAAATTCTGTATATAGAACAAGCGAATTATCATTCGGAGAATCCTGTTTTGTAAAAGGCGAAAGGGCTGAAAATACCTGTCCCGCCATTTCGATTGTTTCCCCCGCCTCTATCTGTTGCACATCCGTTCCATTTTCCTGCCAATTGGTTATCTCCTGCTCAGTTAGCGGATAGTATGCACTTACTATGACATGTTTAACATCCAATTCATCAATTAGATATGGAACACTGCCGACATGGTCGAAATCCTCGTGTGATAAAAAAATGGCATCTATTGTGGTAATTCCCCGTGACATAAAATATGGCTTCATCATTTGCCGGTAATTTTGATCCGCATTATCTTTATTGTCAAAACTGGCTTTGGCTCCGGCGTCTACCATAAACACACCCTTGCGATATGGCAGTTCAATCACAAACGCATCACCTTGCCCAATATCAAGCATTGTTACGGAACCGACCGGATTGAAATAGGGCTTAATGGTAACACCAATAATTAAGCACACTGTTAAGCATCCTAACAGCAAGGAATGCCAATGACGTTTTTGCTGAAGCCGATTCATAAACAATAAGAACAGGATGAAATATAATAATGCACCAACAACCGAAATGGAGCCAACGGTAAGCGGATGATAAAAATAGGTGTCAATTCCATGCAGTAGCGAGAGAAACAGGTGATGTATCTTTGTAAAGAAAATATCGGCTACTGATGTTATAGCTCCCAAAATCGGAGACAGTAATAAAAGAAAAAACATAAATGGAATAACAAATAAAGTAAAATACGGGATAACAAGTAAATTAAGGATGATGGAAAGTGGATGAAACATATAAAAATATACCACCTGAAGCGGAAATATAATCATTTGCGCAACAAAACTGATTTGCAGCATTTGTAATAAAGGCGAGGAGGTATACGACAGCCAATGCCTGGATAACAATATACCAAACGTTACTAAAAATGAAAATTGAAAGCCAACATGATACACCATGTATTTATCTGCCAGCATCAATAAGAGAAATACAATACTTAACACATCGGTTGAACCGAATTGCACTTTTAATTTGTTTAAAATGATAAACAACATGAGCATGACACAGGCGCGCCATACCGATGGTTCACCCCCGGCAATAAGCGCGTAAAACGGCAAAAAAATAATCATCACCCACTGTGCCTTTTCCTTTGTAAGCAGATTACATTTGATAAACAGAAAATACACTATTGATACAATCAAGCCCACATGTAAGCCGGAAATAGCCAAAATATGTGACAATCCCCATCGTTGAAATAAGTCGATCGTATCTTCGTCAATGGAAGAGTCATCCCCAATAACCAATGCAGTTAGCCAAGCAGCAGTTTCCTTTCCTACGAGCCGTTTGACATGATGAATTAACTTCTGACGCAGATCGTAAACTCCCGCTAGCGTACCGGAACCGGAGCAGGAAATATCCTCCATTGACTTCATGTTAATTTGATACATAATTCCTTTTGTCTGTAAATATCTTCTATAGTCAAACTGACCGGGATTTGTACTTCTGGTCGGTTGTTCCATTTTTCCATATACTTCACATGTTGCTCCGTGTTTCCATGTTTGTATATGATGGACCCATTCATTATCGTCTTTATCGGGAAAGTAAACAACGAGAAGGTTTGTTTTGGAGGTATGGTCTTGGAGGACAAAATCTATTTTCTTATCCGTCTTGTTAAAAGAACCAATTATCTTTCCGGTGTAGGAAGCGGAATCAGCTGTTGCTTCTGGTTCAATTTCTACGTCTGATATGACCGGTATGTACGTATAAAAGAGGAAAAAAACGATTAGAGAAACAACTATCGGGAGGATCCCCAACCGCTTAAATCCATACAACAGAAGCAGCCAGACAATAAATGCGACAGCGAACCAATATGTCTGCGTCATCACAGTAACCGCACATACAGTCGCCGAGATAGCAGGAAAATGCCAGTAGCCTTTCATGCACGATACTCCTTGTTTTGTTAAATTTTAAATAAACGTTCTGCTTCTTCTTTGAGATGAAATGCCTTGTCTGTATCGGTAAGGTTATCCAGTAATGCTTTTACCAGTTCCGTCTTTTCACTAACATTTTCATCAATTGCCAAATAATTCAATTCTACCTTTTTGGTTTCTACATCTGCTTCTTGAAATAATTCCAAAGCATATGGATGATTTTTATAATCAGTAGCATAATAGACTGTCTTAATACCGCTTTGGATAATCTGTTTGCAGCATTGCAGACATGGAAAATGGGTTACATAAAGTTCTGCACCATCTGTCGGAACACCAAACTTAGCGCATTGCAATAGCGCATTCGCCTCCGCATGAACGGTACGAACGCAGTGTCCATCAATCATATAACAGCCTTCATCAATGCAATGTACACTGCCGGACACACTGCCATTATAACCGCCGGCAATGATCCGTTTATCTCTCACTATCGTTGCCCCAACCATTAATCTTGTACACGTACTGCGTAATGCTAGTAAATGACTTTGCGCCATAAAATATTGGTCCCATGAAATTCTCTCCATCCTAAATATCCCCTTTATAGAGGATGTTCAAAAAGTCCGGTAAAAATGACGTGCCCCTGCAAAAAGTGTATGCCGACGCCTGAGCGCAAGCCCGTTTTTAGTCGGCCTTCCTTTGAAGAAGTTCGTTGGCTTGCTTTTCCACTCCTCATGTACCTTTTTGTACACTCCGGTTCTCAAAGCTACGCCGCCTTGAACTTCTCGATCCTTTTTATCCTCCTTTTGAACACACTCTAATACTATTACTTCAATAGTGTACATGCACTAATGATATTTCGTCAATTACCACTATGGGATCTGAATCGCGTCCTGAAAATTTTCCAGTGTTTTCTCGCCAATCCCCGATACCTGCAACAAATCGTCGATGGTTTGAAACGGACCATTCTCTTCCCGATAATCAATAATAGCCTGAGCCTTGGACGGTCCTATACCAGGCAGGGTTTCAATTTCTGTTTGGGTCGCCTGATTAATTTTTAATTTGGATTCTTGACCAACTGTTCCCGTCGTCTCAGACAATCCATCGGCATCATCTCCTGTTTGCGGAATCGTGATGACCATCTCATCCTGAACCTTTTGGGCCAAATTGACCATGGTCTGATCAGCTTGTTTGGTAAATCCGCCAGCCAATTCAATAACATCATGCACCCTTGCATCTGGTGACACATCATAAATACCTGGTTTCTTGATCGCGCCTTTTACGTCGACAATCACGATGCTGTTGGCTGTTTCATCATCCTTTGCTTTTGCTTCTTCTTTTATCGGGTCGGGTACTGGTGTTAGCTTAGCATCGGTATCGGGGGTATCATGACGGTTAAACAGAAGGAAAACAATAATCGCCACTCCGATTAAAATAAAGAAAAAACTTTTTTTCAGGAATTCCATAATCATGTCTATCATATCCTTCCTTAACAGTGAAATTCCATTCAGTCGAGGTATTACGGCCGTTAAAGTTGTTAATGGAGTAATTCGAGGGAGAACGGGGGGCGTAATCCGGGTTCCTTTATATCTATTCGACATAAAACCGCAAACTCCTGCCAGCAAAAAACAACCGGGAAAATACTATTTTCCCGGTTGTTTTCCAGCCACAAAGAAGATTCTTTCCGTATTATCCTTTAGACTTTCCGGTTTTGGCGAAAAATCACCATATAAATGACGAATGTTGAAGCCGGAAGCTTGTAGTAATTTTTGATAAATTTTTATAGGAAATGTCTGTTGATGATGATATTCTTCGAATCGAGTATATGTTTTACCTTGTTGTACGAAAAAAGTTAAATCATGAAAAACTTCTCCAGATACTTCGCCTGGAGAACAAAACCAGATATAGGCCAGGTCATCGTCTACCATTGCAAATGTTTCCCCGGCCAGATTATTATCCAAATGATAGAGGGAGTGAACATCAAAGATAAATATCCCTCCGTCGGCAAGCATGTTCTTTACATGCGAAAAGACAGTCATTAATTCCTCTTCGGTTGTGATATAATTCATCACATCACAATAGCTGACCACTGCATCAAGTTCTGACAACCCTTGCAGTTCCCTCAAATCCTGATGAATCCATTGAACAGGAACTCCCATATCTGAAGCGTGCTGCTGGGCAACACTCAGCATCGTTTCCGAATAATCCACACCAATCATTTGGTATCCCATTTGCGCTAAACCTGTTGTTATCCGTCCTGTGCCACAACCAAGATCGGCTACATGATGAATCGGTTTATCTGATTGCTGAAAAACTTCAACCGTGAAACCCAGCCAATCATCATATGGGGCATCATCCATCAACCGGTCATAGACGTTGGCCAATTGTTGATATTCCATTAGTTATTCTTCCCGTCCAAAATTAAATTCAATTTGTGCAGCATCGCCCCATAATCGTTCCAGGTTATAATAGGAACGCTCATCTTTGTGAAAAATATGGCATACAACATCGCCAATATCGACCAATATCCACCGCGCCTGTTCAAACCCTTCCAGACGTTTAACGGTCAATCCGCCTTCTTCCACCATATCTTTAATGGATCGGGCAATCGCCTGCACCTGTCGCTCATTCGTTCCATGACAAATCAAGAAGTAATCTGCCACTAATGACACTTCTTTCATATCTAAAGCAATAATGTTTTCAGCGCGTTTATCATCACACGCTTGTGCAACTTTCTCCAGTAATTCCAAAGTATCTTCCAAAATTAGTAACCTCCGTTTACATGTCTCGTTAGATCATTATATGCATGAATCGTGTCCGGGTAAATACGTGATCCTTTCCCCATTAAAAACTGAATTGAATTTCTAATGGATAACCAGCAGGCATGAGTGAGATCCTCTTTTGCCATGTTTCTTACTTCATCCAATCCGGGAAAAGACCGGCCTGGTTCAATATAATCTGCCAATAAAACAATCATTTCCAGTTTATTCATGTGTGCTTTTCCCGTCGTGTGATTGTGAATAGCACCAAGTACCAACTGATCCTGAATTCCATGTTCCTCTTTTACCAAAATTGCACCAACTGGAGCATGCCATAATTCTTGATGATAAAATAACAAATCATTTGGCAGCGGACTGGTCAAAATTATCCGGCGCATTTCTTCGACCGGCCGAAATTTTGCGTAATCATGAAAAATAGCAGCTAATTCCGCTTTATCCTGTGATACCTGAAAACGCTCAGCCAGTTCCACCGCCGTTTCTGCAACACGTAACGTATGCTCGAATCGTTTCACTGTCAACTGTGGTTTAACCTTCTTAATCGCCTCATTCTTGTCCATATAATCGCTTCCCTTTAATATAACTTTCCACAACTTCCGGTAATAAATATTTGATTGACTGGTTTGCTTTAATGCGCTCTCTGATTAGGGTAGATGACACATCAATCATCGGGATATCCACGATAAGAACAGGATATTCCGTATCCAGCTTATAGCCACTACGCTTCACCCCAACGAACTTCACGATATTCAATAATTCATCAATACGATGCCACTTCGGTAAATACTCCACCATATCAGCGCCAATAATAAAATAAAATTCAATATCGGGATATGTATCGTGCAACATCTTCATTGTATCAAATGTATAAGATTTTCCTAAACGATCGATTTCTACCGTGTTCAGTTTAAATTGATGATTGGATGCAATTGCCCGCTTGAGCATTTGCATTCGATCTTTTGCACTTGATCTTGCCTTTTGTTTATGCGGAGGCTCATAAGATGGGATAAACCAGATTTCTGTTAAGCCAAGTTGGTTTTTTACCTCCTCGGCTATCAGCAAATGTCCCAAATGCGGCGGGTCGAATGTGCCTCCTAAAATGCCAACTCGTTTCATCGCTTACTCCTTTATAGGGATGTTCAAAAAGCCTGGAAAGAAGACATGTCAATTTTTTGAACACGTTCTTTATGGTAATTGAATGTGCTTGTTTTCTTCTGACTCTTTGTAAAGCACAATATTATTCCCAATGATTTGTACAACTTCCGCTTCCGCACCGTCAGCTAACATGGTTGCAACATCATGTTTATCCTGCAAACAGTTCTGCAGGATACTAACCTTGATCAATTCCCGTTTTTCCAATGCTTCACTAATTTGTTTCACCATATTTTCATTGACGCCGTCTTTACCAACCTGAAATATTGGCTTTAAACGATTCGCTTCCGCACGTAAATATCTTTTTTGCTTTCCTGTTAACATGATTATCTTCCTTCCAAAATCCGTCGTAATTGTTCTGCCATACCCTCGATTGGCACTTGACGATTTGTCCATAATTCAAACGCATATTGTGCCTGATAAAGAAGCATTGTATGGCCATAATGAACAAGCGCTCCCTGCTTTTGCGCCCGTTTCAAAAAAGTTGTCTCGATCGGCTGATAAATAATATCACTTGCAATACTTCCTGGTTTAAAGGAAACATCCGTCGGAAAAATGGATTGTTCCTGGTTTGGTTTCATTCCAATCGAGGTCGTTTGGATGATCAGATCGTACTCAGGAACTGCCTGCATAAATGTTTCCAATGATAACACCATTGTATTTGTTTGATCCTGCTGCAATTTGGCAATAGCTTCTGCGTTCGATATGGTACGATTAGCAATATCAATAAAACGAAACCCTTCTGTTACAAGCGCATGATAAATTCCCCTGGCCGCACCACCAGATCCGATAATAGCTATTTTCAGCGCTTTATTTTGGGAAATCTCCGGGTATTGTTCGCATAATGACCGGACATAACCTTTCCCATCAGTATTATATCCAATCCATTTTCCATCACGATTGACGACCGTATTGACCGCACCAATCTGTTTTGCCCCATCACTAACTTCATCCAAAAAAGGGATGATTTTTTGTTTGTATGGAACCGTCACATTAAAGCCATTGACAGAGCGATTCCTCAGATCGGTTATACGTTGTGCAAATGACTGTTCCGGTGCTATCTCTTCCAGCATATAGCTTCCATTCAAGCCTGTTCGCTCAAGAAATTGCTCATGAATCCATGGAGATAAGGAATGTTGAACAGGATAGCCTATCAAGGCAAATTTAAAATCCATGTGATTACCCTCCCTTTATATCAGTGCTTTTCGTAATGAAGCAGAAACCCCTTTTGGACTATAAGCTCTTACTGTTGTACCTGGACGGTTAATCGTTACCCAGCCAAGTCCGGGAAAGACAATATCGGTTTTTTCTTCTGTCAGGCGAAACGTTGCTTCCGTGAATGCTGGCAACTGTGACAATGTCTCCTGATCAGGAGGAGATAATAATTTCCCTTTATGATTGCGATATAATTCATCAGCATTGGCTGTTTTGGTTCGATGGATTGGCAGTGCATTAGCAAAATAGCAAACAAAGGACTGCTTTTCACCCTTCACAAAATCCAAGCGTGCCAATCCGCCAAAGAATAAGGTTTGTTCACTATTCAACTGATAGACACGCGGTTTAATTTCTTTGTTTGGTGTAATTAGCTTCAAGTCGTGATCAGACACATAATGGACCATTTGTTGTTTATTAACAATACCAGGTGTATCAATCAGGGCCGTTGTTTCGTCCAAAGGGATTTCAATAAAACCCAGTGTTGTCCCAGGGAAATAAGAAGTCGTAATCACATTATTCTCCCCGGTTGACCGTTTGATGAGCCGATTAATGAACGTGGATTTGCCCACATTTGTCGTCCCCACCACATATACATCCTTTTGGGCGCGATAATCATCGATTGCTTCCGCTAATTCATCGATCCCATGTCCTTTAGCCGACGAAATAAGAAATACATCCTTTACATCAATCCCCATTGATTTTGCTGATGAACGAAGCCATTGCTTGAGCTTTCGTTGATTAGTTGACTTGGGTAACAAATCCAGCTTGTTTCCCACCAGTATGATTGGATTATGGCCAACTAGACGCGGAAGGCTTTTAATCAGGCTTCCACTAACATCAAAAATATCTACAAGATGAACAACAAGACCGCTTGCCTCGCCAATTTGACTTATCAGATCCAAAAATTCTTCATCACTTATCGCTACCGACTGTACCTGATTATAATGCTTTAACCGGAAACATCGCTGGCATAAAATGGGATCCCGATCCAGAGATGATTTTGGGGCATAGCCAAGTTCTGTTTGGTTTTCAGTTTGAATCATAATCCCGCAGCCTTGACAATACAATTTTTCCAATTTTATTCCTCCCAAGTTACCATTCCTTTTTTCCGCATGTAACGTAATATCCGGCGTTCGAATTTCCGGTTGATCCGGGTTAGTTTACCATCCGAATGGACAATTGGGACAACCAGTATGGTATGAAATCCGCACAAATTACCACCCAATACATCTGTGAGCAACTGATCGCCGACAACGACAATCTCATTTTTATTCAACTTCATTGTTTTGGCGGCTGATTTAAACGCCCGGCCAAGAGGTTTTTTGGCCCTAAATAAGAATGGGATGTCAAGTGGTTGAGAAAAAATCTTTACCCGTTCCTCATTATTATTGGAAATAATCGTTACTTTGATATTGTTTTCTTTCATCAATTGAAACCATTGAATAATCTCAGGTGTTGCATCCTTCACATTCCAAGCAACAAGTGTATTATCCAGATCGGTAATGATACCTTTTATTCCTTGTTGTTTTAAAACATCAGGATGAATGTCAAATACACTCTTTACATGTTGATTCGGCAAAAACTTCTTCAGCAACTTTCACACCTCATTACAAATTTCCCTGCTTTTTAGCTAAATGATATAAAAACAGCCAAACGAAAAGCATTAAGACTGTTTGAATTTCCTTTGCAGTGTAATATTATACCTTAATCCTATAATAACTTTCCACAATATGAAAGAGGTAACTTTAAGAGGATGTTCAAAAATCCAAATGAAATGCAGTATTCCTTTGTCTGCTTATGTCAATTTTTAAAAAATATGCATGATTTCACCCGCTTCCCCACAAAAACCGTTCGACAATTTCTTTCATTTTTTGCATTGTGGATAACATTACTAACAGTATCCACATGTACAGAATAGTAGTTCAACCCTATTTTCTTTTATTTATACACAAGTTATCTACAGGTCATTGTAGATAACTACCATCTTGTTCAGCCTTATTTTTCGTGATAAATTATTAATAGATTACATGAGAATCCTATTATTTGACCAGGAGGGCATATTGATGGAACATTTGTCAGATGAATTATTGTTGGAATCTTACCAAAAAGCAAATGAATTAAATCTAAGCCCTGATTTTATCCGCTTAATTGAACAGGAAATTCAAAGAAGGTCTTTACTAACTAAAAAAGAATGTTCCAGTTAAATCGATGACGTCATGCATTGAACAATATGCCGCTTTTTGCAAAAACGTGTCAATTGTATGATGAACTGAAGTGTACCACGTTCGTCCGACTATCTCAACAGCCGGATTGGTCATATGGCTTTGTAATGTCATACTGCTAATTTTTATCATACAGCTCATAACTGGATTTTCGGGAATAAAAATTTTTCAAATAAGGACAGACACAAATGGATGCAACGCCTCATAAGAATGTTATATAGGCAAAAGCCCAGCCAACATTTCAGGAGGTGCATGCATTTGTCTGGAATTTTAAGTGTGCTTGCTTTATTGGTTAAAGAAGCACTGTTTTTTGTATCTTATGTGAAAAATCATGCCTTTCCGCAACCTCTCCCGCCCGAAGAGGAAGCAAAGTATATCAAGTTGATGCAAGATGGTGATGCTGACGCCAGAAATAAGCTTATAGAACATAATTTGCGTTTGGTCGCCCATATCGTTAAAAAGTTTGAAAACACTGGTGAAGATATGGAAGATCTGATTTCAATCGGCACAATTGGATTGATTAAGGGAATTGAAAGTTTCTCAGTCAAAAAAGGAACGAAGCTTGCAACTTATGCTGCTCGGTGCATTGAAAATGAAATACTGATGCATTTGCGTGCGCTGAAAAAGGTGAAGAAAGACGTTTCCCTCCATGATCCAATTGGGCAGGACAAAGAAGGAAATGAAATAAGCTTAATTGACATTTTAGAAGCTGAAAATACCGATGTGATCGAGTATATTCAATTAAACATGGAAATTGACAAGCTGAAAGATTATCTTACTATCCTCACTAACAGGGAAAAAGAAGTCATTGTGTACCGATATGGTTTGAATGATTATAAAGAGTTAACCCAGAGAGAAATAGCGAAAAAACTAAACATATCCAGAAGTTATGTATCACGAATTGAAAAACGGGCATTAATGAAGGTTTTTCATGAATACTTCCGTAAAGAACGGCGCGATCAATAATCCTCCCTTTCTTTCCCTCTAATTTTGACAGTCCATAGATAAACAAAAACCCGCAAAAAACTTGTAGCAACTGTTTTTTGCGGTTGTTATTCTATACGAGTATCTTCATTTCATGGAGTCTGTCGCTAACTGTATCCCTATTGCTCCGCGAACAACGATCCGTGCTGCGAACCTGTCAAGCTGTTTGTTTTTTTCTTTTTGTCTCGAATGGAAATAATCACAATCAGAAAATAAATGATCGCTGGCGGGATAACCCACCACGTTCTTACAATCATGCTTCTTGCCTTTTCTTTTCCAGACATAGATACGTCGATTTCGCTTTTGCCTGATGTAATAACTATCCCTTCCGTTTCTGCCTTATTTTGTGTCTGCTTTAAATCGAACCAAGGGTAGTTTTCCCGCTGCTCCAACTCTTCAATGATTGTTTTCAGTTTGTCCAGGCCCAAATAAGGATGGTAGAACAGCCCTAATTGGCTATCGGAAAAGCGAGAATAATAAGCTTCATTATCCAATATATCCTTGATCGCATCCTTATTACCCGGATCTACGTAGCCTAACGTTTCCGGAACCAATTTCATTCCGTGTAAAAAGGATGCCCGGCTGGTAAAGACAGTAGTAAATGTAATCTCATTCGTTTTGTTAGAAATTTGTGCCTCACCGACATAAGTAGAAAAATAGTTAGCTACTCCCCTGTATCCTTCCAGTGACATCGCATAGTGAGATGGTTCAAAAGCAAGCGGATACAGCTTTTGCTCGTTTAGTTCTCTGATGCCCTTATCAAGTGTCCCGGAAATATACTTCTGTTCAAACGCCTCTCCTTTTTTAATAAATTCCTGAAAAGCCTTCTCGCTGCCAAAGTCATTGCGCAACAGTGCTTTTTCATTCTTTTTTTGATAGATCGGCCGGTCGTTTTTTTCATCCCAATATTCATAGCCTTCGCCAGTTTCTGTATTACGATACTGGTGCTTATAGCCGTGAAGGATAATACTGGCGCCATGACTCTGCATGTTCTGGAGAATTTTGACCAATTTCGGCTCATCGGATAAATGGATTTCTTCCCCCGTTCTGGGATTTGTGTAAACAGGAATCAGAGTGATCATATAGGGAATGCCCTTCTGCTCCAGATAGTCCCCGATTTCTTTTAGTTTCTCCCTGTCGCTTTTGGGATGGACATCTTCCAGGCGAATGTAGCGCTGCGGCCCTCTTTTTTTTGCACCAAAAAAATCAAACATAGCTTCACCGGCAAAGTTTCCTATCATTTCAGTGACTCCGTCGGTTGCAATAACCATATCATCATCGTGCCGAAAGATAAGAGGAAAACGGGTGTTGCCGCTTTTTCCATCATACAGTACATCCGTGTTACTGTCGGTTTCATATCTTATAGCGGTTTGCGCAGAATCCAGTTCCAATTCGTCTTGATCATCAATAATATGGGTGGCTGTTCCCACGCCTTGAAAAGAGAGAAAGGAGCCAAACTTGAACATCTCGCTGTACCTCCCAATATGGAAAATCCCTCCTTTAAATCCATCAAGCTTTGCAATGGTTGCCCCCGATGGTTTCTTCTCGTTCGTATGGATATAGACCAAGTGCGAGTAATCATTAAGTTCTGCTTCATCCAGTTTATCTGCGCGCAATGTCGTAATGTCCTGCGTGAAATGCCCCACCAGCAAGTCAGTCATATAGACCTGCTCATCATGTTCATTATCTTTCAGATCGTAAACGATTAATACTTTTGTTTTATCCGCAGCCAAGCCAGTAGAGGGCAGTGTCAGCCAACAAAGCAATACAATGAGCAAACAAAAACCTATAAGCTGTTTCGTCATTGCATCCCCTCCGTTTCGTATTTCATTTGCTGGTAATGGATAAAATCAAAAAAATGTGTTTCCTTCAGTTTATGCTCCTTTGCCAATTCACTGGCATGATCGGCTACTTCAATGGCGAGCTGATCTTCGTGCATCTGCAGGAAATAACGGTACAAGTAATAGTAAACGGCCAGCGATTCATAGGACACTGTAGGCTCCAAGGTGCTCCGATCATACCTTCCGTACAAAATACCTTGATCCCATTGTGCTTTCAACCATTGATTAAATCGATCAGAAGTATAGCCAGCATGGTTTCGATTAATAGCGATTAATAATTGATCCACCATATGTATCTCTTTCTGCTTCTTGTATTGCTTCTCCCGTAATTGATAACTTTCCGGGAAGAATGTCTCCTCCGTATTTACCCCACCCAGGATATGTACTGTCTTTTGCGTACCAGGAAGCATTATAGCAAATTCGTTTGTGATATAACTTAGTGTGATCTGTGGAGCGATATCCTTGTTTTGCCAATTGTAATAATCAGCATACACATCACCTTGCCTTAAAGCCTTTAAAGTCGTAGTCAGACTGTTGGCAAGGGTAGTGTAGGCAGGCTTGTTAAACTGTTTCCCACCAACCCTTAATGCATGGATGATACGGGTATCATCAATTAGTGCATTGGCCGAAACATCCTCCTTCAGTTCCCATCGAATAAGAAATGACCCGCGTTTTTTCCGCAAAAATTGCTCGGTCAATACGTGAAATTGCTCGTCGAAGCCTTCCTCGTCATTAGTCTGAAGCAAATACTCCATGTACAAACCGATGCTTTCAGAAAGACAAGGACTGTCCATATCATCCGGATATGCATGAATACACCTGTAGTATCTGTATAGTGTTTCTCTACGATTTGCTTCACGGAATCCATCTTATTAAACATAGTGAAGAATATCCCCCCTATGGTTGCTGCGAATAATAGCAAAGCAAGAACAGGCCTATTTCTCATTCGTTTGTCCCTTTTGCTTAAACCGCTTCGTCTTATCCCACTCAATGGTCGTTCCTTTCAACCTGCTCCAGACGTACTGTGTCAGACTTCTGAGTAACAGCAGAATAAACAGTTGCGCATACGTAAAATACATGATAAATACAAAAACAATATTTGCAAGAGACACATTGCGGTCGACAGCGATTGCAGCCAGGAAATGCGACGTATAAATGATGTAACTCATTGACCATAGCAATATGATGGGCACCTGAATGTTGGGCATCTCGTACCCCGACAAACCGATAACAAACATCACATCGGAAACTAACAGCAACAGAACAAACAACAAATAGGTCATGAGATGCTGTATCGACAGGAAAAATGTTTTGCCTTTCCAATGACTGAAATCGTGAAGTGACTTTTCCAACAAATAAATATTACCTGTCAGCCATCTGGTGCGCTGCTTAATAAAGGTTCGAAGCTTTTCCGGTTCCTGCTCAAACGTCCGGGAATTTGCCACAACAGGCAGGAGATAGCCGGCCGCAGTGATCCGGACCGTCAATTCCGCATCCTCCGCCAGCGCATGGACATCATATCCCCCCCAATTCCTTCAACACCGCCCGCTTTAAAAGCATATTCGTTCCTGCGAGCGAGCCCAGTTTAAACAGAGCCCATCTGCCGGATTGCATCAATAACTGAAAGACCTGAAACTCCAGCCCGATCATCCTGGTAAGTACATTGGTGAACATATTCTTCGTTTTTACGTAACCGACCGCACCGGCAGCCTTTCCCGTGGTTTCTGCTGCTTCGACCAATCGAACAAGCGCATCCGGTTCAGGCTGGTTATCAGCGTCATAGACAGCAAAATAATACGAATCCGAGATGTGTAATCCATAGTTCAGAACGCGTGATTTTCCCTTTGGTTTGCCATCCGGCACAGGAATATAATGAATATGAGAAAACACTGAGGAAAACTCCTGCACAATTTCCGCTGTATTGTCGGTTGACTGATCATCGAGCAAATAAATTTCCAGCTTCCCGGGATAGCGCAACTCGCTCATGGCTCGCAACGTATCTGTGATAACAACTCCTTCATTATGTGCCGGGATCAACACGGCCACACTGGGGTAATGTTCCAACTGCATCGTTTGTTGTTTACTACTCCGGTGTTTCACCCCCGCAGTTGTCAACAGAGAATAAAACAAGGTCATCCCCCAAAAAAATACCGTGATGATATATAGCAACACACTCATTTACTGCACCTCCTCGACAACCCCAACAGAAATTTCTTCTTCGACCGGTGCTGCATGGACGATAATAGGCGGATCAATGAGGTTAAATTTTTTTCGCATCCTATCATATAGCATATCGATCATTTCATCGACATACCGCTGATCTGCATTTTTAAGCAGAATATAAATATGGCCATCTGTTGAGGTAACCAGGTCAAAACGCTTGCGAATGAGCGACTGAGAAATATCTTCTATGACTTGTTGAATATTCATTTCAATCTCGGGGTGCCTGTTTGCTATTTCCAGTTGCACCATCCAGGTTACCGTACGGTTTATTTTGGACGCAGTAAGCGCCCATTTAGCCTGCTCCACAAACTCTTGAACAGTAAGGATACTGGTATCTTCCTTGTATTTCTGTAATTGTGCATTTTTTTGGATGAGCTGTTCATTTTCCTCTCCCATCTTTTTGATAAAATTGAGCAGCACCCAGAACAGCAAAGTCAAGCTGGTAAACAGCAGGTGGCTCTGTATGTACATGACCTGCATTTCTGATGAAGCATGTTTATTTACAAATGCGTACAAAATTAAAAAGAAACCATAGCTTAAAATCAGGCTAAGGACATACAAAAAGATAAACCGCTCCTTAATCAAACTCATAAGCACAAAGGATATCCCCGCAATCATCAATACCTCCTGATAGAATGGCAGTTGCAAAAAATAGATTCCCCAGCTATTGAAGCAGATTAGCAAAACGAGTAGCGTCAATACAAAATTTTTGTTCATTTGAACCTACTCCTTCTTGTTATGTAATGTTTCAAAAATGTCCACAGTTATAAATACCTATTTTCATTATGTTCGTGATTAAATATGCCCGTTCGTTCTTTTACCTTTATTGATAAAAAATAACTATGACAATAACGTGTATAAGGTTCAAAGGGTTTCAAGGCATTCAAAATAAAAAGACATATGGGTATATCTAATTACATTATATTATATAAAGAATGTAGTGTCTATTATAAAGAACGAAAATCGAAGTTATTCAAGCAAATGTCTGCGGGATAAATCTCTTACCTTCCTCAAGAAATGTGGATGTGTTTTACGGGGATTTTCAAGTCCTTTTTGACAATAAAAAAGCGTGTATGATCTAAACATCATACGCGCTTACCAATTTTCCAACATCATTTTTATTTTACGGGATCTAAACATAAACCATCCCGAGCAAATTACCATGATCAGGGATAATAAAGTGAGTATGCCCCCATCAGCCGTGGGTTCCATATACGTATCCATGATCCCGCCCAGGTAAAAATAAATACCAATGATTAACAATGTAACACTAAATCGCCGATAATCTTTCAATTTTTCCTTAAGCTTTTGTCTTGAGATCATGTTATCCTCTCCTTACCTATATCGCATCATATCATAGATGAATAGGTTACGAAGACGGTAATTACTGGAACAGTTATAACTGTTCCAGTATAGCCATGACCAAATGGGCGGCATTTTTTGCAGCTTTGTCGAGGAATGCATCAAATGATATCGATGATTGTTTGCCAGCGATATCAGATAATGCCCTTGTAATGACAAATGGCGTTTCATATTGATAACAAACCTGAGCAATGGCAGCTGCCTCCATTTCTGCGGCAAGCATGTCAGGAAACTTGTCATGGACAAAACCAACACGTTCCGGGTCATCCATAAAAGAATCACCTGTCGCGATCACTCCAATTTTTGATCGTATATGCAGATTATCCATTGCTTGCTTGGCTGCTTCCATTAATTCCGTGTCAGCCGCGTACATAGCAGGCATTCCTGGTACTTGTCCATATGCATAATCAAAAGCGGTTGCATCAACATCATGATGGACAACCTGTGCCGAAATGACAGCATCGCCAACGTCCAATTCCTTGGCAAATCCACCGGCAGAGCCAGTATTAATTACGTGTGATGGAGAAAAACGTTCATGCAATATGGTTGCAGCCATCGCAGCATTCACTTTACCAATTCCGGACTTTAGGAGAACAGCATCCTTATTACCTAAGTTACCTTGTACAAATAAACAATTGGCAACAGTTATTTCCCGTTTATTCTTCATATTAGCTTTTAAAGTGGCAATTTCCTCATCCATTGCGCCGATAATTCCGATTGTCAACATTCACACGCCCTATTCGCATCCGGTTATTTTTTATCGTTTTCTTTTAATACTTCCACTTTTGTTGGCTTCCATCCTTGGTCATCAACCCATGTTAAGTGTACCCTGTAGGTCTTGGGATCATTTTTACCAGAAACTGTTGCAGTCACCTTTTGGTCTCCGGCACGCCCAAGCCACCATGCGGTCATATTTTCCGGATCCAATCCCGCTCCGACAGCAGCTGCCTCTTCCATTTCTTTGCGATCCTGGGTTCCTTCATCGTAATTGGTTGTATGTGATCCCTTTTGCTCGGTTCCGACTGGTTTCCAGTTACCTTTATAAGCCTCTGCAACATTGTTGTCATCCGATGTTTCAACTTTTTTGGTTTTTACCTCTTCTTTATCAGTATCTGTTTCATCCTTTTCTTTGTCGGTGTCTTCATCCTTTTCTTTGTCGGTATCTTCATCCTGATCATTATCAGCATGTTCCTGCTCGTCCGCTTGCTGTTCATCGTTTTCTGACGATTCATCTTCTGATAAATCCATTGAATCCTTGTTGGTAGTATCGGGATCTGAGGTGCCAGAAGCGTGTTCAGCACTCGTTTGCTTTTCATCAGTTTTATCGGCTTCATCATTACCACCGAATATGAATGTGCCAATCAAAAGTACAAATAGCACTGCTCCAACAACAAGCATGATCGATAGCCATTTGGTATTTTTGCGCCGTTTTTCAAATCGGTCAACCCGGGAATTTTTATTATTATCATCGTCCATTAACCTAACCTCCTTACTCGATTTATATCATACCATATAAAAAAAAGAATATTGTAGAGAATTAATAAAAATTCTGATGACATTTATTACGTTTTATTTACATTTTTTACTCTGAATAACAAAAGCGGGGTTTTCCCGCTTTTGTTGACACTATACATGTGTTTCGACTTTTGCTTATCCGGTTCCAGCGAAAAGATCGTTGTGTTTATTCAACTTTTGTGATTTTGACTTGCATGTCACCGCCTGGAGTTGCAACGGTTACCTCTTCACCAACTTCGTGACCAAGCAGGCTTTTAGCGATTGGTGAGTCATTGGAGATTTTTCCTTCAAACGGGTCTGCCTCGGCACTGCCGACAATTTGGTATGTTTCCTCTTCCCCGTCTGGAAGCTCAGTAAAAGTAACAGATTTCCCTAACGAAACAATATTAGGATCCTCATTATCATTTTCGATAATTACTGCATTGCGGATCATTTTTTCAACCTGGGTTATCCGGGATTCAACAAATGCCTGCTCATCTTTCGCAGCATCATATTCGGAGTTTTCAGATAGGTCGCCAAATCCTCGCGCCACTTTTATCCGTTCGACAACCTCCTGACGTCGATCGGTTTTTAGATAATGTAATTCATCTTCTAATTTCTTTTTCCCCTCTTTTGTCATGTAATAACTTTTTTCTGTAGCCATGTAAAAACACTCCTTTTTCTGCATCGCCAAATATTTAACATTTTACAAAGTTGTTATGATGATATATGGTTCATAATTGCTTGGGATTCCCTTATCAGAATAAAATAATGTACTATTTCATACTATGGCAGATTTAATTTTAATTTTCAATTCTTTTAACCATTCATTTTTCGATTTTTGGATAAAATCGTTTCTATTTTGGTAGCCATGATGTCGATGGCAACGTGATTTTGCCCGCCTTCAGGAATAATAATATCGGCATATCGTTTGGTTGGCTCCACAAATTGTAAGTGCATTGGCCTTACGCTGTTAATATATTGGTCAATCACCGAATCAAGCGATCTCCCTCTCTCCTTTATATCCCGCATGAGCCGACGCACCATCCTTAGGTCAGCGTCCGTATCCACGAATACCTTAATGTCCATTAGATCAACTAATCGTGGATCCTCCAATATTAATATCCCTTCTAAAATAATAACCTCTTTCGGTTCAACATGGATGACCTCTTGTGATCGATTATGAACTTTATAATCGTACACAGGTTTCTCAATTGCTTTTTGATGAACCAAATCCTTGACATGTTCAATCAATAAATCATTGTCAAATGCCAACGGGTGATCGTAATTTGTCTTCAACCGTTCTTCAAAGGGTAAATGGCTTTGATCTTTATAATAATAATCCTGTTCGATGACAAGAATGGTCTTATCAGAAAATCGCTGGGAAATCGAACGGGTTACAGTGGTCTTTCCACTTCCGGTTCCTCCAGCGACACCAATTACTACTGGTCTTTCCACCATGGGTCTGGCATGCTCCCTTCTTTTTTAACGCTCATTGCTACACCATCGCCGATAGGAACAATGGATGTTATATAATCAGGATTGCTTATCAGCCAATCATTGTAATTGCGTATTTTTTGGCCCAATTTCTTGAACCGTGGATGTTCTTTTTCCGGATCATCCACATACCCTTTAAATAATACATTATCAGTTATAATTAAGCCATCTTTTACAACTACAGGGGAATATAAAGAAAAAAACTGCTGATATTTTCCTTTTGCAGCGTCGATGAATAACATATCAAACGGACCTTTTACCAATACATCCGAAACAATTTCCAATGCATCCCCATGCATGATATCAATCTGTCCTTGCTTATTGTGCGCTCTCACGTTGGTTACGGCTTGCCGGTACCGTTCTTCATCCCGTTCAATCGTCACAATCATTGATTCTGGATTAGCGTCAAGCATTCGTAACGCGGAGTAGCCAATTGCTGTACCAAGTTCTAAAATCCGTGACGGTTTTTGCAGGCGAATAAGCTGCATAACAAATTGCATACTGACTGGTTCCATAATTGGAACACGATCTTTTTTTGCCTGCTCTTCCATTTTTCTCACCCAGTCTTGCTGTTTTGGCAATAAGCTGGTTAAATAGTTTCTCAAGCTTGCATCCATCTTTTTAGCCCTCATTTCATGTAAAAAAGCGGGAAATTGCCTGGTTGGACGGTGTTCAAAAAGTCCGGTAAAAATGACATGCCCCTGCAAAAGGGGTATGCCGACGCCTGAGCGCAAGCCCGTTTTTAGTCGGCCTTCCTTTGAAGCTCGTTGGCTTGCTTTTCCGCTCCTCATGTACCTTTTATGTACACTCCGGTGCTCAAAGCTACGCCGCCTGGAACTTCTCGGTCCTTTTTATCCTCCTTTTTGAACACGCACTCTTAACCTTGAACACACCATTAACGTTTACCGCATATATAACCATTATCCCTTTGTTCTAAAGATTGGTTGTCAACGGACACCGAATCCGTGAAATGATTTTACTTGATGTATTTTTCTTTAAGCTGCACATGCTCATCATGTGTCTTTGCATAATAAATATGTCCTTTATCATCATGCAGGAAATATTTATAATCGGAATCTTCCGGGTCCAGTGTAGCTGTTAGTGAGCTTTCTGAGAAATTGGAAATCGGGCCAACTGGTAATGTATCAATGTAATACGTGTTATATGGTGACTTTACCTTCAGATCCTTTAACGATACCTTATCCTTATGCTTCCCTAACGCATACAAAACTGTTGGATCGGTTTGCAGTGGCATCCCTGCATCCAGACGATTGTAGAAAACCCCGGCAATTTTTTGGCGCTGATCCTCGGAGCTCGCTTCATTTTCTACCAAAGAAGCCATTGTCAATGCTTGATGAACAGTGAGATCCTTTTTGGAAATCTCTTCTAGATGTGGTGACACGACCTTCACCGTTTTCTTTAGCATTTTTTGTACAATCGTATCGATATTTGGATCTTCATCATAAAACTGGTATGTTGCCGCGAACAAATATCCTTCCAAAGGAGTTTTGATATCACTGTCAAGGATTTCATCAGACAGGACATCAGGATATTGTTTGATTAATTGCTTAACGTACTTGGGATCGTTAACTTTTTTCAGGAAAGCTTTCTTGGAAATCGGCAGTTTCTTCGCATAGATTTCCGCGATTTGATCGATCGTCTTTCCCTCAGGAATCGTGACTGTATAAACCGCTTCTTTTTCCATCTTGCCTTTTTTCAACGAACTAATAATTTCATTTAGCGTCATGGACGGCATAAATGTATAATCGCCTGCTTGAAATTCCGATTCATTCTTAAACTTCATGTAAAAACGGAATACCCGTGCATCTTTAACAATTCCTTGGTCTTCAAGAATAGAAGCGATATCGGAAGTGGAAGAACCCATTGGAATCTGGACATTAATTTCCTTTTTGCTATCCGGATTAACCGGCTTGAGTGCAGATTTTACATACATATATCCTGATATACCGCCAACGAGAAGAATAAGTACAATCGCGATAATAATGGTTGCAACAATTTTTCGAACCGTTTTAGCTTCTTCGTTTGCCATTAGCTTGTCCTTTTCTTTTCCTCTATTTGTCTTCTTGAACATGAAGGATCCCCCTTTTTCCCATCCGGTATATTATACTAAAAAAAGAATGAATATGCCACGATTCGCTAAAATTCGCCTTTATCAGCGCGAATCCCTGCTTTTTATGGGGGGTTTTTATAAATAAAGCTGATGCCATGTTTTGACACCAGCACTTTTTCATTACTGCTCATCTTCCTCGTCTGCCAATGTATTCAGCATTTCTTCAACCATATCCCATTCTTCATCCGAATCAATCGGGAATAATTGTAGATCATTATCATCACTGTCCTTCTCTTCGTAGCGGAACGCATAAACTTCTACTTCATCATCGTCTTTTTGCTCGGCTGGTACAACAGCAATGTATGACTGATTCGTTTGATCAACATCAAAGGTAAACAATACCTCAAAAAGATGCTCTTCACCATTTTCATCTGGAATAATAATTCGTTCTTTTTCTTCTAATGCCATGTCCACACTCCTTATAGTGGGTGTTCAAAAAGTCCGGTAAAAAACGTACTGAATTTCGACGCATGGGATGTGCTAGTGTCAGCATTGCAACAGGACGCCTGAAGACCTTCACCGACCTTGATTCTTTTTATCTTCTTTTTGAACACATCGTTATTTGTTTTGATCTAGATACCCTTGCAAAATCATCACTGCAGCCATTTTGTCAATGACCTTCTTTCGTTTCTTGCGACTGACGTCCGCCTCAAGTAACACGCGCTCAGCGGCGATGGTTGTTAACCGCTCATCCCAGAGAACGGCTGGTATATGATGCACTGACTCAACATGCCGGGCGTACAATTCTGAAGCTTTCCCGCGTTCTCCAATTGTGCCATTCATGTTTTTCGGCAAGCCGATAACCGCTTTATCCACCTCATGTTCCCTGACAATTTGGGCTAACTCATCATCGGCTGAACCAATGTCCTGTTCGTCCCAGTGAATCGTTGTCAGCCCTTGAGCTGTCCAGCCTAATGCATCACTTACAGCCACACCAATCGTTTTCGATCCAACATCCAAGCCCATTGTCTTCATTAATTACGCCTCTTGTTGATGTTCCAAATAGAATTTTACCAGTTCTTCAATGACCTCATCCCGTTCGACTTTCCGGATCAAATTTCGCGCATCATTATACCTGGGAATGTACGCGGGGTCACCTGACAATAAATAGCCTACAATTTGATTGATTGGATTATATCCTTTTTCTTTTAGTGCGCCATGAACAGTCAGTAAAATTTCCTTAATATCCTGATCAAATGGTTCCTCGGAAAAATTAAATTTCATCGTCTTATCAATCGAGCTCATCGTGACACCTCGTTCCATAATTTGCTTTCTGTTATTATTCTAACATGTTTGGATCTAATATTATACTTTTTTCCAATATGAAACGCCATTCAGCGGAAAGCTCGGCAAGATAATCACAACTATTTACACATTTTCCGCTATATAGTTTGTTGCTGCCTGTAATGCTTCCGTTATTTTTTGTGGGTCTTTACCCCCGGCCTGGGCCATATCAGGGCGACCGCCACCTCCACCACCACATGCCTGGGCTGCCTGTTTTATCAAATTTCCTGCGTGTATCCCCGTTTGGACAAGATCCTTGGAAACACCTGCTGCCAATTGGACTTTTTGGTTATTTTCAGAAGCAAGTAAAATAACACCCGTTCCCAGTTTTTGTTTTAACTCATCAACCATATTACGTAACTGATTCATGTCCTTTACGTCTACCTTTTGCGCCAGCAGCGGAATTCCTTTTATCTCTTCTACCTTATCCAGAATAGAGGATGCCTCCAAATTGGATAATTTTGCACTGAGTGATTCATTTTCTTTCTGTAGCGCTTTGATTTCTTTAAACAATCCATCAATTCGCTCAGGTATATGATTATCTGTTGTTTTTAACAGTTGTGATACGTGAGCAATGATTGCCAACTTTTGGTTAAAGAAAGTGTAAGCCTGTTTGCCTGTCACGGCTTCGATCCTTCTGGTTCCAGCACCGATTCCTGTTTCAACGGCTATTTTAAATATACCGATTTCAGCCGTGTTTTGCACATGACAGCCACCACAAAGTTCAATGCTGTAATCCCCTGCCTGAACAACACGAACAATATCACCATATTTTTCGCCAAACAATGCCATGGCACCCATTTCTTTTGCCTCATCAATTTTCATGGTATTAATGACAACCGGCAGCGATGCCCAGATTTTTTCATTAACGATTTGTTCAATTTGCTGCAATTCATCCTGACTAATCGCGTTAAAGTGGGAAAAGTCAAAGCGCAATCGCTCCGGGGTTACTAATGATCCGGCCTGGTTAACATGATCTCCCAACACATCTTTAAGTGCCTGATGCAGCAAATGGGTGGCCGTATGGTTTTTGACAATCATGTTGCGGAATTCTGTATCAACGGCAGCCTTCACACAGTCCCCAATCTTTATTTCTCCATCCTTTACCTTAACATAATGAAGGTGTTGGCCTTTTGGCGACTTTTGTACATTTTCAACATACAAAGACACTTGATCGGTGTATATCCACCCCTTGTCTGCAATTTGCCCTCCGCTTTCCGCATAAAACGGCGTCTCTCTAAGAAATACAACCACCTCATCCCCAGATTTGGCAACGTCCGTTAGTTCCTTGCCGTATATGATCTGTTCAATGGTTGTATCTGTTTCTAACCGGTCATAGCCAACAAATTCACTCACCACATCAACTTTTCCCAGTAGCTCATCTTGCACATGCATCGAATCCACTTTTTGTTGTGCGTTTCGGGCCCGTTCACGCTGTTGTTTCATTTCTTCTGCAAAACCAGCCTCATCAATAGTGAACCCTTCCTCTTGCACATATTCTTCAGTTAATTCTTTGGGAAATCCATAGGTATCATATAAACGAAAAACTTCCTTGCCAGGGAATACCTGACTTCCATTTTCCTTTTCCTTTTTCAAAATCGAATGAAGAATTCCCAGACCTTCATTTAAAGTCTCGTGAAAGCGTTCCTCTTCTGTTTTAATAACCGTCTCAATATAATCTTTTTGTTTTAAAACCTCTGGATAAAAGGCGTTCATTATCTCCCCGACTGTTGCCACCAGCTTGTACATAAATGGTTTTTCAATCCCCAGTTGTTTGGCAAATCGTACAGCCCGGCGCAATAAACGGCGTAACACATAACCTCTTCCTTCATTGGACGGCAACGCATTGTCACCAATCGCAAATGCAACTGTACGAATATGATCGGCAATCACCTTATAGGCCGTATCTGTTGCATGATCCGTTCCATACCGAACTGCAGCAATTTCTTCAATCTTGTTGATGATCGGCATAAATAGATCCGTTTCGAAATTGGTTGATGCATTCTGAATGACGGAAACAATTCGTTCAAGCCCCATACCGGTATCAATATTTTTTTTGGGTAAAGGAGTGTACGTATCGTCCGGGTTATGGTTAAACTGGGAAAATACCAAATTCCAAATTTCCAAATAACGTTCGTTTTCACCTCCAGGATATAATTCCGGATCGGTTGGATCATTTCCGTATTTATCACCACGATCATAGAAAATTTCTGTATTCGGTCCGCTTGGTCCTTCACCAATATCCCAGAAATTTTCTTCCAGGCGGATGATCCGTTCCTTTGGCAGTTTTATCTCGTGCAACCAAATATCATACGCTTCATCATCTTCCGGATGGACCGTAACTGATAACAATTCCGGGTCAAAGCCAATCCATTTTTCATCGGTCAGAAATTCCCACGCCCATAAAATGGCTTCTTTTTTAAAATAATCACCTATCGAAAAGTTACCCAACATTTCAAAAAAAGTATGGTGCCTTGCTGTAAAACCAACATTTTCAATATCATTTGTCCTGATTGCCTTTTGTACATTGACAATTCTCGGATTATCCGGAATGACACTACCATCAAAATACTTTTTTAATGTGGCAACTCCACTGTTGATCCAAAGTAGTGTTGGATCATTCTTCGGTACCAGGGAGGCACTTGGCTCTACCCGATGACCTTTTTCTTTAAAGAAATCCAAAAACATTTGACGTACTTGTGCTGATGTTAACTGTTTCATATTACTGCCTCCATATTTTCTTTCCCCATTAAAAAATCTCCTCTCTGCATAATGCAGGGACGAGATATTCGCGGTACCACCCTATTTATAAATGAAAATAATTTGATCATTTATCACTTTGCACGATAACGGTGTGGGTACCGGCGGAGTTTTTTCCGCACTCCAGTTTAGCTTCCATGACGCTTGTTCTAAGGATTCCTTTCAGCAACTGGCATCCATCTCTTGTAGACAAGGTTATCATGTACTTGGAACTTTCAAACGTGTTAGCTTATTTAGCGATATTATAAAAAATAATCAATGAAATGTCAACGTTGCTGTTTCATCATTCTGATTGCCATCACATGGGATACAACGACTTTAAGTATCGTTAAAACCGGTACTGCCACAATCATGCCGATAACGCCTCCGAGTTCCCCACCTAATAACAGGGCAAAAATAATGGCGATCGGGTGAATGGCAATACTCTTTCCAACGATGTACGGTGATAGTAAATTACTTTCAATTAATTGTATGACAAAGACCGCGATTAACACAAAAATGATTAATTTTGCCGACATGGTTAAGGTAATAGCCACCGCTGGAACTGCACCAATTATCGGACCAAAATACGGAATAATATTTGTCAAACCCATAATAATGGCAAGCAGCAATGCATATTTAATATGGAGTAGCTGAAAAGCAATGTACGTTGCCAGAAAAACAAAAAAACAAACAATTAGTTGCCCGCGAATATAGTCACCAAGACTTTTGTCAATCTTTGCACATAGATCACTGCCATCACGATGATATTTTACCGGTATCCATTTTTTGATATAGTCCTTTATTCTTGTAAAATCTTTTAGGAAGTAAAACACCAAAACGGGAATCACCGTAAGGAAAACAATCATGTCAAAAACCTTGGTGAATCCGTTAACCGCTTTACCGACCAGATTTTCAACCCTTGTTTCCATTCCGGCGATTAAGTGATCCATCTTGTCATGAACCACTTCCGGCAAAAAGGATGTATATTCATAAAGTTGATAAACCAAGTCTTGATACATCTGGATTAGTTGTGGTAATTGCGCCTGTAAATCACTCAGTTGGTGAATCATGGCCGGATATATGCGGTAAATGGCATAACCGGAACTACCGAAAAACACCAAATAAATCAAAAGAATAGCAAGACCTTTGGGAATATGGTAGCTATTGATTTTTTTGACAATTGGATAAAGAAGATACGCGATCAAGCCGGCGATAATAAATGGTGCAAACAAATGCCATAGAAAAGCAAGGATAACACGGTAAATGGGAAAAAGTTTAACAAGTAAATAGATAAATAATAAGACAAAAATACCGGTAATGACCCAGTAGAGGAATGGAAGTGGTGTTTTCTGCTTAAACATGGGTTGCGCCCCTTCTCCGTATGCTGCACGAAACAAAAATTAGCGCTACCACTGTACTTTCCTTTCCTCTTCCGTAAATAGATCATTTAAAGAACTCAGCGAACCATCTGCTTCAATCTGGTGTACTGTAAGTTCGTTATCACTAGTAATGGATAGCTCAATAAAACAATTCCAGCAATAATACTGCTGTGAACCGATTTTCCCAATATCTTTTCCTTTGCAATTCGGACACTGCAACATCCTGATACTCCTTTGTGAACGAGCATAAGTACCAGTACCAGCACATGAAAGTGTACACTACGCTCATAATATAGATTATTAATGTAGCGTAACCCCGAATTGGAAAAAATATACCTTTTTCGTTACATAAAATCGTAGGGAGTAAGCTCTTCCTCTCCGCTATCCATTTCATCCACTGGGGGAGTAGGCTCTTCCTCCCCATTGTCCGTTTCTGCCATTGGTTTTATCAGCCGCTCCTGCAATTGTTCCCGAAGTGAGGTATACCTGATGTTGGTGTCCGTTGTTCGTACCCCGCGAAGAAATGCACCCATCTCCCCGCAAATAATCAATGACCGTTTACTCCTGGTAATCGCCGTATATAGCAGGTTTTTTCGAAGCATCCGACTGTATCCGGATACGACAGGCATAATAACGATAGGAAACTCACTTCCTTGCGATTTATGAATGGAAATACAGTAAGCGTGCATGATGTTCACATACTCATTAGGCTCATAAGCAACCTCATGTCCATCATAATCAATAACCAACTGTTCCACCTGTTCTTCATTTTCATCCTCTTTAAATATCGCCACGACTTCGCCAATATCTCCATTAAATACCCGATCCTCCGGTTGATTGACCAGCTGAATCACTTTATCGCCAACCCGAAAAACCGCATCCTGTGTTCTCACTTCCCGTTTCTGCTCTGTTTGCGGATTGATCAACTGCTGCAAATGCTGATTGATCATCGTAATCCCGGCTTGCGTTCGATACATCGGAGCAAGAACCTGGATATCCCGCAAATCAATGCCTTTATCCAGTGCTTTTTGATAGATCGTTTCAATACAAGTAATGACCTGTGATTCAAAGCAGGAAATAAAACTAAAATCTTTCGCCTGCTCTAATGATGATTCCGTACACATATCATCTTTGATTTGGTGTGCCAGCTGAATAATTTTCGAACCTTCCTTCTGCCGGTAGACCTCATTTAACCGGACGAACGGAATCAGAGAACTGCCGAGCAAATCACTTAACACCTGTCCAGGACCAACAGATGGCAGCTGATCTTCATCACCTACCAATAGGACTTGCATATCATCTGGAATAGCTTTAAACAGATTATTGGCCAGCCAAATGTCCACCATGGAAAATTCATCAATAATAATAAATTTCCCGTTCAATGGTTCCTTCTGATCTTTTTCGAACGTACGATCACCATCCCAGCCAAGCAAACGATGAATCGTCGTTGCCGGAAGTCCGGTCGATTCATTTAACCGTTTGGCTGCCCGACCTGTTGGTGCTGTTAAAATAAATGGAAAATTCGATGGCTTATCATAGTCTTTAGGTTGAAGTGATAGATCCTCGATAGTAGCGTATGCCTTTAGAATGCCTTTGACAACCGTTGTTTTCCCCGTACCAGGCCCCCCGGTAAGGATCATGATCTTTGAATCAAGTGCCTGGTGAATCGCTTCAAACTGTTCCTTTCCGTAACTTAATATTTCCTGATCTTCAATTTCACCAGTAATTTTCATTAATTCGGCTAGTGGTGTTTGATGCTCAACAGGTTTGTCAATAAGTCGCTTTAAATGGGAAGCAAGACCGTCCTCCGCATAGTATAACGAGGGCAAATAAACATTTCCCTGGTTTAAAATCAGCCGCTTTTCCTTATTCAATTCCTGCAAACGATCCTTGACGTCATCTTCCATTAATGGGGAACCAGGATGATGAAGTAGTTGCATCACCCGTCTGATACACTCCATTAGTGGTAAATATACATGTCCATCCGGCACGCTTTTTTGCAAGATGTAAATGCACGCAGCACCAATTCGATTTGGATGTGTTAAGGGGATACCATTTTGTCTGGCGATTTCATCTGCTTTTTGAAAGCCAAACCCTTCCACATCAAAGACATATTGGTAAGGATCCTTCTGCAGCTGATCTATGGTCGCTTCTTGATAAACCTGGTAGATCGTTTGCGCCATTTTTAAGCCAATACCATATTTCGCCAAATGAACCGCTACATGTTCAAATCCCTCATTTTCTTGTAAGTTTTTTACAAGTGATTCTTTATTTTCTTTTTTGAGTCCCGGAATTGCATCCAATACCGATGGGTTATTTAAAATAGTGGAAATCGCGGTTTCACCTAAGTGATCGATGATTTTGGCAGCTGTCTTCTTTCCAATGCCATGAAATAAGTTACTGGATAAATAGGCAATTAAACCATCCTTTGTGTCAGGTATGATGGTTTGATAGGAATGGACTTTATATTGCAGTCCAAATTTGGAATGGCGTTCGAATTTCCCGTAAAAGCAGTAATTTTTCCCTGTTATTAAATTGGAAAAATATCCTTTGGCCACAATATCCTTTTTGCTATAATCCTCATTGGTGCTTTTTATTTTTATTTTGGCAATCGAAAAATGCTCCGCCTCATTATGGAAAATGGTATACAACAGTTCCCCTGTTATATACCCTCCTTCATTTCTATTCATTTCGGCATTGGTTTCGTTCGTCATCACAACTACCCCGCCATCTTACTTGTGGTCATGACCGATCAGCTCATCGACTTTTTTCTTTCCGTTTGCAGCCAAAACATGGTCAGGCTGGTACTGTAACGCTTCTTCAAAATGTTGACGTGCACTTTTTGGTTTGTCATGATACAAATCAATCACACCAAGATTATAATGGGCATCGCTATGCTGTGCATTACGATCCAGGACTTTTCTGAACACAGGCTCAGCCTCGGTCACATAATCGCTTTGCGCCAAAGCAAGGCCATATTGAAACAACAATTCATCATCATTTTGATCCAGCTCGGTAGCCCGAAGCAAATAGGGTAACGCCAATCTAAACTGTTCTTCCTTTTGCAATGTTAGGCCGAGCATATAATAAACGTCCGCTTCTTCCAGTCCCAGTTCTATTGCCTTTTGGAAATTCTCCTGCGCCCTGGCATAGACAGATTGTTCGAAAAATAGGTTTCCCAGTCCGTAATATGCTGTAGCCGCATCTTCATCGAGAGCGATCGCCTTTTCAAAAAATGCTTTAGCACGAGGCAGTTCATTTATATGCATTAATAAATTCCCAAAATTAATGTAGCCAACCGGATCTTCGGGATGTTCCTCAATCCATTCATTGAATAGTTTTGCCGCCGTCTCATAGTTTCCATCTCTCATTTCGGCAATTGCCTGCTGGTTTTTATTCATTTCTATTCACCCCTGTTGAATAGGTTTAGCCTACATAATCAAGATACTGCTCGTCCTTGATAATTTCATCGATCGTACCGCCGCCGAGGCAGACTTCACTATCGTAAAATACAACGGATTGACCTGGAGTAATTGCACGTTCTGGTTCGTCGAAGATCACTTGTACTTTCCCGTTCGCCAATGGGTGTACGGTTACACCACTGTCCTGCTGACGATAACGGAATTTGGCTGTGCATGTTAATGGTTCGGACAAATCAACACTGCCAATCCAATTCATATCTGAAGCAATGAGACTATCAGAATATAATGCTTCATTGGCAAAACCTTGCTCAACATAAAGCACATTATCTTTAAGATTTTTTCCCACAACAAACCACGGATCTCCAGCACCACCAATTCCAAGACCTTGGCGCTGCCCGATTGTATAATACATCAGACCATCATGCTTACCTTTCACTGCGCCCGCCAACGTACGCATTTCCCCAGGCTGAGCTGGTAGATATTCACTCAAGAATTCTTTGAAATTCCGTTCTCCAATAAAACAGATGCCTGTACTATCTTTTTTCGTTGCAGTTGCCAGATTATGTTGCTTGGCAATTTCGCGTACTTCACTTTTTGGTAAATGACCCAGCGGAAACATAACTTTGCTGAGTACATCCTCTGTCAATTGATTGAGGAAATATGTCTGATCTTTATTATCATCCACTCCTCGCAGCATTTGATAGTGGCCATCTATAAAACGGATCCGTGCATAATGTCCTGTCGCTACATAATCGGCACCAAGGGATAAGGCATGATCTAAAAATGCCTTGAACTTGATTTCTTTATTACACATAACATCCGGGTTTGGCGTTCTTCCTGCTTTATACTCGTCCAGAAAATAGGTAAATACTTTATCCCAATATTGTTTTTCAAAGTTAACCGCATAATAAGGGATACCAATTTGGTTACACACCCGGACAACATCATCAAAATCTTCAGTTGCGGTACATACACCGGCGTCATCCGTGTCATCCCAGTTTTTCATAAAAATGCCTACTACATCATAACCTTGTTCTTTTAAAAGCAATGCCGCAACCGAGGAATCAACACCGCCACTCATACCAACAACGACTCTGGTATTTTCATTTGTTTTCATATCTGTTCACCACCTTATTATGATTTTAATCGATTTATGATTGCTGCAACACGTTTTGCCGCAGTCGTTACATTCTCCATTGTATTATATGTGCCAAAGCTAAAACGAATGGAGTTTGTTGCCCGTTCATTATCTGCTCCATACATTGCCGTTAACACATGGGAAGGTTCCACTGACCCGGCTGTACATGCACTGCCACTTGAAGCGGCGATCCCGGCTAAATCCAAATTGGTTAACAATGTTTCCACATGCATACCCGAAAAGCTGATATTTACGATTGTTGGAACAGCCAATTCCGAATCGCCATTTACTTGAAAAGAAATCCCTTCCTCGGTTAAAATATCGAGAAATAATTGCTTAAACCGCTTGTACTGTTCGATCCGATCCGTTCTTGCAGCAATGCTTTGTTCAACCGCCTTTTGAAAACCAACTGCCTCAACAACATTTTCAGTGCCAGCACGGCGTTTGCGTTCCTGCTCACCACCAAATTGCAGTTGCTTCAGAGGAACTCCATTTCTAACAAACAAAAAGCCGATCCCTTTTGGCCCATTTAATTTATGGGCAGATGTAGACAGCAGATCAATCCCCAGTTCATGTACCGGGAGATCCAACAGTCCATAAGCTTGCACCGCATCCGTATGGAAATACGCCTGGTGTTCCTTAAGCAAATTGCCAATTTCTGCAACCGGCTGGATCACACCTGTTTCATTATTTACAGTCATCACCGAAACAAGAATCGTATCATCGGTCAATGCATGCTGCAAATCATCCATCGCAATTTTCCCATCCTGATAAACCGGTAAATAGGTTACTTGAAATCCCTTTTGTTCCAGTGCCTTTGCCGTATGCAATGTAGCATGATGCTCCTGAGCTGTCGTAATAATATGGTTTCCTTTTTCCTGATTTGCAAGTGCCGTTCCAATCAGGGCCAGATTGTCTGCTTCAGTTCCACCGCTTGTAAAAATAATTTCTTTGTCATTTGCGCCAATACTATCTGCCAAAACATGCCTGGCCTCATCCAAATAGCTTCTCGCTTTGCGTCCGAATGAATGAACACTGGACGCATTGCCAAACACATCCGCATAAATGGAATACATGGCATCCAATACCTCTTTGGTAACCGGAGTTGTTGCAGCATGATCCAAATAAATTTGTTCCATCTTTACCTTTCCTTCCTGTCTAGCTCTGGCGTCCAGTCAAACAGACACCTTTTGTTTTAACCTCCTAAATATAAAACATATACGAATCTTGCAGCTGGTCATTTTCGTGGTTTTTCAAATCTTCTAATGTCGTTGTATCAAGCACATTTTTAACCGCATCTCTGACCCGTAACCATAATGCCTGTTGAGCAGGCTCTTCGTTTTCAATACCTTCCACAAGCGTAATCGGTCCTTCCAACACACGAATAATATCACCAGCAGTTATTTCTTTTGACTGTTTTGCCAAAACATATCCTCCGTAGGCTCCGCGCACGCTTTTTACCAGTCCGGCATTGCGCAATGGGGAAGCCAATTGTTCCAAATAATGTTCCGACAAGTCCTTTTCCCGGGCAATTTGTTTAAGTGAGATGGGACCCTCCCCAGCGTTTCTCGCCAATTCAATCATGATCGTCAAACCATATCGACCTTTTGTTGATATTTTCATTATATACACCTCAATATTTCTTCATAACGTTTTTCGTATTTTAGCATACATCGCTCATTTCCATTCCAGATACTTGCTATTATAGCACGAATGGTAGTTCCTTGCATTTTCATACATTCACAATTAGGCTTATTAAAGAAAGGCATTACAACCAACCCAATTGATTAACAATGCTTTGTGCATAAATCATTATTATATACAAAGGAAGATTAAAATGAAACAAAAACCACTTGCCTATCGAATGCGGCCCGCACATATTGAAGAGATAATCGGCCAGGAACACTTAGTTGGTGAGGGGAAAATTCTACGACGCATGATTGATGCCAAACGGCTTGCCTCCATGATTTTATTTGGCCCTCCAGGCACCGGAAAGACATCGATGGCAGTAGCATTAGCCAAAACACTTGGTATCCGGGTTAAAATGCTCAATGCGGTGGTCGACAAAAAGAAAGATATGGAAATTGTTGTTGAGGAAGCAAAAATGTCCGGGCAAATTGTTCTCGTGTTAGATGAGGTCCATCGCTTGGACAAGGCGAAGCAGGACTTTCTGCTGCCACACGTGGAGAACAACCTGATCACGTTAATCGGTTGTACAACGAGTAACCCATATCACTCGATCAATCCGGCGATACGTAGCCGCTGCCACCTATTTGAAGTCCATGGGCTAACCATTGAAAACATTAAAACAGCCATTAAACGGGCGATTACCGATAAACAAAACGGACTTGGAGATCAGAATATCGAATTGACCGATGATGCAGTCGAACACTTTGCTTTTGCCGCCAATGGAGATATGCGGTCAGCATTAAACGGACTGGAACTGGCTGTTGCCTCGACACCAAAAGATAATGATGGAAAAATCATTATTACACTTGCAATTGCGGAAGAATGCATGCAGAAAAAAAGTTTTTCCCATGATAAGGATGGGGATGCCCATTATGATGTCTTGTCAGCCTTTCAGAAATCCATTAGAGGTAGTGATGTCAATGCCGCGTTGCATTATTTAGGAAGACTAATCGAAGCTGGTGATTTGGACAGTATTGCCAGAAGGATGATTGTCTGCGCCTATGAAGACATTGGACTTGCAAATCCGCAGGCGGGACCCCGCGCAGTTGCGGCAGTACAAGCAGCCGAACGATTAGGTTTTCCGGAAGCTCGTATTCCGCTTGCGGTAGCCATTACAGAATTGGCATTATCACCGAAATCAAACACGGCCTACGAAGCCATGGATGCTGCTCTAAGTGATATCCATAATGGTAAAAGTGGTGAGATCCCGCTTCATTTAAAGGACGCACATTATCAAGGTGCCAAAACTATCGGCCGCGGCGTAGCGTACAAATATCCGCATCACTATGAAAACAGCTGGGTCAAGCAACAATATTTACCTGATTCAATTAAAAAAAGGCAGTACTACAAGCCAAAAGGGTCAGGTAAATTTGAACAGGCATTAAAACAAGTATATGAAAAAATTCAGGCAGCAAATAATACAAACTAGTCACGTATATTTCCTTTTTCAACCGGTCATAATAGTTACTAGATAATCAATCTATGGAATTATGATGATATCTCGTGAATCGAAAAAGGAGATGAATGATATTGGTTAAGGTTAGACAGGATGCATGGTCACATGAGGATGATCTATTATTAGCGGAAACCGTATTACGGCATATCAGGGAAGGCAGCACCCAGCTTAACGCATTTGAAGAAGTTGGGGATAAATTAAATCGTACATCGGCAGCATGCGGGTTTCGTTGGAATGCCGAGGTAAGAAGGAAATATGATCATGCTATTGATTTGGCAAAAAGACAACGAAAAGAAAAGAAACGGGCAATAGCACAAAGCTTACCGAAGTCTAGAAAAACAGCAATTTCATTACCGCAGCCAAACAAAGAGAGACCGGTTGTAACGGAAACTAGTTCAGATAGTGTTCCAGCGAATACATCCGCACTTACTTTAGATATGGTGATCCAATACCTGAATGAGGTAAAAAAAGACTATCATGCTTCCAATCAATCAAAACAAAGCTTGGAAGCTATGCAAGAGGAAAACGCCAGGTTAAACGAACAGGTGGATGAATTGGAACAGAAGTTGGCACAAACCGAGAAACAGCTGGCAACTATTCAGGAGGATTATCAAGTGTTTATGCAAATTATGGATCGCGCTAGAAAAATGACTGTTTTTGAAGATCAGGGTAATATGAAGCCACCCGCATTTAGGATGGACAAAAATGGTAATTTGCAACAAATTGCCCAAAGTTCCAATCAATAAAAAACTCTTCCCTACAGGAAGAGTTTTTTATTGATTGTTAACTATGTAAGATCAATCCCAATGTGCCGTTTAATTCCTGGTTTTGATCCCGCTCTACGCAGGTGGGTGCTCTGTTCCATACATTGTACGTCCCCGCTTCATGTAAGTAGAGGCATGCACGCAACATGGAAACCTGCAAGCTCCCGGTTATATTAATGTTCGGTCAAAACAATATACCAAACGTACACATCAGGATTGACCAACAAACCTAATTGTTTGTAAAAATAATAATATCATAAGGAGTTAACTTTTTCAATATTTAAGAATATGAAAAATTAATTACTTTTGTTTCGATATCACAACAATTTACTTTAATCTTCATATTTCTTCTGTAGTTGAATAGAGAGCTCATCTAATTGGTTTGTACTTACCTCACTTGGCGCTTCCGTTAATAAGTCGGAAGCAGATGCTGTTTTTGGAAATAAAATCGTATCCCGCATATTTGTCCATCCTGCGAGCAGCATAATAATCCGGTCTAATCCAAGTGCGATTCCACCATGGGGAGGTGCGCCATATTCCAGGGCATCAAGTAAAAAGCCAAATTGCTCTTCCGCTTTTTCTTTACTAAATCCCAACACCTCAAACATTTTATCCTGCTGTTCGCGTTTATAATTACGGAGGGATCCGCCACCAAGCTCATAACCGTTTAATACAATGTCATAGGCGATTGCCCGAACATTTCCGGGATCAGACGTTAACTTATCCCAGTCCGCTTCTTGCGGCATCGTAAATGGATGATGGGCTGCAGAATATCTTTCCGTATCCTCATCGTACTCCAGAAGTGGCCAGTCTGTCACCCACAAGAAATTAAATTGCGTTTCATCGATTAAGTTCAATTCCTTGCCCAGCTTCAATCGTAATGCACCAAGACTGTCATAAACAATGCTTGTCTTATCAGCGCAAAATAACAGTAAGTCCCCTTCAGTCGCTTCTGCCCGATTGATTAGATTTTGTTTTTCAGCATCAGATAAAAATTTGGCAATCGGTCCTTTGACTCCATAGTTTTCCAGCTTGAGCCAGGCTAATCCTTTGGCATTATAGATCTTGGCAAATTCAGTCAGTTTATCAATATCTTTTCTGGAAAAATCGTTTGCCTGCTGCTTTACATTTAACAAACATACTTTTCCCCCATTGGCAATTGCCTGCTTGAAAACACCAAAAGAGGAATCCTGAACAATATCAGATACATGAATCAATTCCATCGCAAATCTTGTATCTGGCTTATCCGAGCCATAACGCTGCATTGCTTCGTCATAAGATAAACGGGGAAAAGGCAACGAAACGTCCAGACCTTTTACTTCCTTCATTACTTTTTTCATCATTCGCTCGGTCATTTCCATAATTTCGTCACTTGACATAAATGATGTTTCAATATCAATTTGCGTGAACTCCGGCTGCCGGTCCGCACGTAGATCCTCATCACGAAAACAGCGGGCAATTTGATAATATTTTTCAAATCCGGACATCATGATTAATTGTTTGAACAACTGTGGTGATTGCGGCAAAGCATAAAATTCGCCCGGATGTACCCTGCTTGGTACTAAATAATCTCGAGCCCCCTCTGGTGTACTCTTGGTTAAAATAGGTGTCTCCATTTCCAAAAAACCTTCATCGTTCAAAAAGTTCCTTACTGTCTGTGTTGTCTGATGCCTTAGCTTAAAAGTCTTTTGCAATGTATTCCTGCGTAAATCCAAATACCGATACTTCAGGCGTAAATCCTCACTCACATCTGTCTCATCCTGAATCATAAATGGTGGGTTTTTCGCCTTATTTAGCACAACCAGGCTGGAGGCAAGGACCTCAATATGCCCGGTTGCCATCGCCTCATTTACCGTTGATTCATCCCGTTTTACTACTTTTCCTGTTATTTCAACTACATATTCATTACGTACATCCTCTGCAACGGCGAGTGCATCCTGAGAAACTGCGGGGTTGAACACAACCTGAACAATACCTGAACGATCCCGTAAGTCAATAAAGATTAAACCACCCAGATCACGACGTTTTTGCACCCAGCCTTTCAATAAAACATCAAAATTTATATGCTCCTCTGTTAATGTACCTGCTTGAACCCGTTCATGCATTAGTTACTTCCTCCCTCAAGCAAATCTTTCATTTCGTCAGCTAACCGGGAAAGTGCAATTTCTTGTTGATCACCGGTTTTCATTGTTTTAACCGTTATCACCTGCTTTGCCAATTCTTCTTCACCAAGAATCAGAACAAATTTTGCGTGCAACCTGTCAGCAGATTTTAATTGTGCTTTCATTTTTCGCCCTTGATAATCCTGATCCACCTGGATTCCTTGTTTCCTTAGTTCATGAGCAAGTGAAACTGCCTGTTTTTTAGGCTCATCCCCAACCGCAACAATATAACAATCCAAATCATTATCAATGGGAATCTCGATGTGTTCCGCCTCCATCGCCAGCAGCAATCGCTCAAGCCCCATACCGAAACCAATTCCCGGTGTATCAGGTCCGCCTAATTCCTCGGTAAGGCCGTTATATCTGCCGCCACCACATAATGTTGTAATCGCACCAAATCCTTCTGCGTCACTCATAATTTCAAATGTAGTATGATTGTAATAATCCAATCCGCGAACAAGATTTTTATCAACCGTGTATGAAATTCCCATTCTTGTTAAGTAGTCTTTCAACTGTTCAAAATAAGTTGCCGACTCCTCATTTAAATAATCAAGTATGGACGGGGCTGTTTTCATTGCCGGGTGATCCCGATCTTTCTTACAGTCCAGAATGCGTAATGGATTTTGGGTCAGGCGTGTTTGACAATCTGTGCAAAGTTCATCCTTATGTGGTGTGAAATGATCAACTAACGCTTGTCGATAATGATCGCGACTCTCCTTATCCCCTAAACTATTGATAACCAGCTTAAGCGATGTTAATCCAAGCTCCTGGTAACAAGTCATGGCCAGTGATATCACCTCGGCATCAACTGCTGGATCAGCACTGCCAAGTACCTCTACACCAAATTGATTTAATTGACGCATCCGACCTTGCTGTGGCCGTTCATAACGAAACATTTGCATAAAATAAAATAATTTTACCGGTTGGATTGCTGAACCATATAGTTTGTGCTCAACAAATGCTCGTACGACTGCTGCTGTACCCTCCGGACGTAAAGTGATACTTCGCCCGCCCCGGTCAAGAAACGTATACATTTCTTTTTGCACAATATCGGTAGTATCACCAACCCCGCGTTGGAATACCTCGGTATGTTCAAATAATGGCGTACGAATTTCCTCATAATGGAATCGATCACAAATGTTTTTGATTACCTTTTCAACGTATTGCCATTTCTTTGCATCTTCAGGAAGAATATCGTTTGTTCCCCTCGGTGCTTTCATACTCATGGTTATACCTCCAAATCCTGATATAATATAAAAAACCCCGTCCCTAAATAAAAGGGACGAGAGCTAACCCGCGTTGCCACCCTGATTGATGCAAACCTATGCATCCACCTTTCACAGTTAACGCCTGCAAAACGTCCATACCTACTAAATAAATCCTGTCTTTTCACCATATATCAATTTTATATCATATTTGGCCTAACGGATTTATTCATTTCGATACCGAACCTAAGGAATGTCTTTCATTGGACCATCATGTAAAAATGCTTTCAGCCACTGGCATTTTCTCTCTGTTCACCTGGTTTTCAATTACTCTTTCCCTCGAGCGGTGTGTATTAATTAGAAATTGTCCGTAAATCACGAATTCATGCTCCGATATTGTTTCGAATGATTATAATCATAAGCGGTGTGAAATAGAAAGTCAAGCGCGAATGATCTTCTTCTTTAACATTTTTACCTCACCTAGTGAAATTCCCAACTCCTGGGCTATTTCCAGATGGTTCAAACTATTCTCCAACTCCATGAACCGATGAAGATCCACTCCATATATATCTTTGTTCTGTTGTGCATTCCAATGCTTATCGGCATATCGCATACTCATTCCTCCTGCAATTAGTTTTGCCGATTAATGCATTTTTTATGAATGAAAATGGCATACTAACAGCTTAAACAAGGAGGAATCTACTTGCGCACTTGGTTAAAGCTTGTGTTTTGTTTTGGAATTGTTTGCGGTTTAGCCTTTATTATTTATTTTTATCGAATAGAAACAAGCAAACAAGAAACTGACATGAATACCAATGAGCCATCACCGAAAATCACAAACGATAATCCTTCACAGACAGATGAACGAATGAGGAACAAAACGATCGTAATTGATGCGGGTCATGGCGGAACGGATACGGGGGCTATTAGTACTTCCGGAGTTTTTGAAAAAGACCTGACATATGAAACTGCCTCATTATTAAAAAAGATCCTAACTACAATAGGTGCAGACGTTATCATGACCAGGGAACATGATGATTATATAACGTTGGCAACCCGGGCGAATCTTGCCAATATGAATGAAACAGATGCTTTCATCAGCATTCATTATAACAGTGTACAAGAGTTGCCTGAAGTAACAGGGATTAGTACTTTTTATTATGATAAAGCAAACAAACAGCTGGCTGAAGTAGTACAAACAAACATTATTGGGGAAACAAAGGCGAATGACCGAGGAATTTCCTTTGCTGACTTTCAGGTCCTTAGGGATAACATAAAACCTGCCATTCTTTTGGAACTAGGGTTTTTATCCAATCAAGAAACAGAACAAAAGCTCCTGGACAAAAACTACCAGCAGCAGATGGTTGACGGAATCACGAAAGGATTACTTACATTTTTCTCAAAAGAACACACAACCGATTGATCCTTGAGCAAAGGAATAGCGTTACCACCATCATCCCTTTGCTACCTGTCTTTGCTATCAATAATCATGGTTACAGGGCCGGGGTTGGTAAATGATACATCCATCATTGCACCAAATTGACCAGTGGCAACGAGAACACCTTCTGCACCTGCAAGCTCATTAAAATAATGATATAGCTCGTTTGCCTGATCCGGTTTTGCCGCTTGCATGAAATTAGGTCTTCTTCCCTTTCTCGTATCTCCGTATAAGGTAAATTGGGATATCGACAGCAACCCGCCGGAAACATCCTTTAGCGATTTATTCATTTTTCCATTTTCATCTTCAAAGATACGCATATGAACAATTTTACGAACGAGATATTCAGCATCTGCCTTTGTGTCCCCGTGGGTCACCCCCAGGAAAACGACCAACCCTTCTTTTATTTCGCCAATTATTTCTCTATTCACCGAGACACTCGCTCGATGTGCCAGTTGAACTACAGCCTTCACGATTGTGCTCCCCCTTTTGCAAAGATGTTCCAAAAGTCCGACCTGAAACACTTTACTTCACCTATTGTAATGTTCGAGTCACTGTATAAATATCTTTGATTTGTTTAATTCGTTCGACAATTTTCCGTAAATGAGCTGTATTATGGACCAAAATGGTAATGGTAAAGTTAGCTATTTTGTTGCGGTCTGAGCCACCATTAACCTGTGTAATATTGGTTTTTGTTTCATTGATTGCCTGTAATACTTCATTTAACAAGCCTCGTCGATCATATCCGGATATCTCCAAATCCACATGATACTGCTTTTTGTCTACCTGATGATTTTCCCATTCCACATGCAAGTAACGTTGTTTCGCTTCCTCTGTCTGTACATTGGGACAATCTGCACGATGAACAGAGACACCGCGACCTTTCGTAATATAACCGACTATCGGATCACCCGGAACCGGATTACAGCATTTGGACAACCGCACTAAGACATTATCGACGCCTTCTACCTTGACACCTGAATCCCGCTTGCGTGCAGGCTTCTTCTGGTTTACATCCGCTTTCACCTCTTCAAGTGTCTGCGAAAGTTCCTGCTCCTTTTGTTTTTCTTTCCGCAGTTTATCCGTCAGCCGTGTTGCAATGAGTGCTGCCGTTATCCCCTGATAACCAACTGCAGCATACATATCATCTTCATTCGCGAAATTAAATTTTTCAAAAACACGTTGAAGATTTTCTGTTGTTAATACATCCTTTGGCTCATACGACAATGCCTTAATTTCTTTGGCAACTAATTCTTTTCCTTTGGCAATATTTTCATCCCGGCGTTGCTTTTTAAAAAACTGTTTGATTTTGTTTTTAGCCTGCGATGTTTGGGTAACCTTTAGCCAGTCTTGTGAAGGTCCATAGGAATGTTTCGAAGTCATCACTTCAACAATGTCGCCGTTTTTTAGCTGATAATCAAGCGGCTCCATTTTCCCGTTAACCTTTGCACCAATTGTCTGGTTGCCGATTTCTGTATGGATTTTATAGGCAAAATCCAGCGGAACAGAACCAGATGGCAATTCAATAACGTCTCCTTTTGGGGTAAAAACATATACCATGTCCGAAAACAAATCGACCTTTAAGGATTCCATGAACTCCTCGGCATCATGCGCTTCATTTTGCCACTCGAGAATTTCCCTGAACCAGGTTAGTTTTTTTTCAAATGACTGTTTATTTTTGTTTACCTGTTTGCCTTCCTTATAGGCCCAATGTGCAGCAATACCATATTCAGCTATTTCGTGCATTTCTTTCGTTCGTATTTGTACTTCCAACGGATCTCCTTTTGGCCCGATAACCGTTGTGTGTAATGACTGATATAGATTTGGCTTGGGCATGGCAATGTAATCTTTGAATCTGCCCGGCATAGGTTTCCAACAGGTATGAATAATACCCAATACTGCATAACAATCCTTAATACTATTTACAATGATACGGACGGCAAGCAAATCATAAATTTCGTTAAATTGTTTGTTTTGTTTAACCATTTTTCGGTAAATACTATACAGGTGTTTGGGTCTGCCGGAAATATTCGCTTTAATATTTACATCCTCCAGCTGTTCATTCACCTCATCCATTACTTCTTTGACATACTTTTCACGTTCGTCTCTTTTTTGCCGCATTAATTGAACGATCCGATAATATTGCTGCGGATTTAAGTAACGTAAAGCAGTATCTTCCAGCTCCCACTTAATGGTAGATATTCCTAATCGATGGGCCAACGGTGCGAAAATTTCCAGCGTTTCATTCGAGATACGACGCTGTTTTTCCGGTTTTAAATGCTTTAATGTCCGCATATTATGCAGCCGATCCGCCAATTTGATTAGAATAACACGTATATCCTTTGCCATGGCTACGAACATTTTACGGTGATTTTCGGCTTGAAGTGCTTCTTTTGATTTATATTTTATTTTGCCAAGCTTCGTTACACCATCAACAAGCATGGCGACTTCATGATTGAACGCTTCTTCAATTTGATCAAGCGTAATCGTTGTATCCTCTACCACATCGTGCAAAAACCCACCGGCAATCGTTTCCGGATCCATTTCCAAACCAACAAGGATCCCAGCAACCTGAACCGGGTGAATAATATACGGCTCCCCTGACTTGCGAAATTGGCCCCGATGCACCTCGTATGCAAATTCGTATGCAAGGCGGATGAACGCAATATCTTCTTCATCAAGATACTTTTCCGCTTCACTTATCACATTCTCCACTGTCATTATTGTTTCTTTTGCCATGTAATCACCTTTATTCGCTACTTTAGCATTCTTTTTAGAGGTTGTATAAAGGGGGAACTTCCGCTAAAACCGGCCGCGTCCTGTGTCCTGTACAAGCCCTCCTTTTTGAACACGAGCTATAAATTAAGAAGTCTGACGAAAATGTATAACAATCGCCAGACCTATTATATCTTCAAAAACACCTATCAATATTCCATCAAAGTCAAAACTTCATAGCCGGTAAGCTTATCCCGGCCATTTAAATAGGTAAGTTCAACTAAAAAGGCACAGCCTACAACAACCCCGCCAAGTTCTTCAACTAATTTAATCGTTGCTTCTATTGTACCACCAGTGGCAAGTAGATCATCTGTTATTAATACACGCTGTCCTGGTTCAATGGCATCTTTATGGATGGTCAGAACATTTTTACCGTATTCCAGCCCATAGTCCACCTTAATCACTTCACGTGGCAGCTTTCCTTCCTTTCGAACAGGTGCAAATCCAACCCCCAAGGCATACGAAACCGGACAACCGATAATAAATCCTCTTGCTTCCGGACCAACTACAAGATCGATAGCCTTTTCTTTTGCAAAGTTCACAATCTCATCCGTAGCAGCTTTAAATGCGTCACCATTAGCCATCAATGGGGTAATATCTTTAAATTGAACGCCAGCCTTTGGCCAGTCTTCCACTATTTTAATATAGTTTTTATAATCCATGGGTTACTTCTTCCTTCCTGCTCGCTTCGGTATCATTCATCCATAATGAAAACCACTTTTTTAATGTTGGATAATTGGAATAGTATAAGGTCTTTTCAATATCAGCTTGTCTTAATCGCTCCTGAAAAACTTTTGAATCTTGTAAATCACGTTTAACAGGGCTTGTATTTACCCGAATAACTCCATTCTCTATTTTAACAAATCCCAACTCAAAAAACACCTTTGACATAAAAATAATGCGATCCTTCGTCCATCCTCTTGCCTGCATCAACATCTCCAGCTGTTGATTCAAATCAATCGACTTATGAATAAGGATTTGTTTATAAAACCATTTGAAATCATCTCTAGACGGAAATACTTGCATATACTTACTATTTTCCACATAGAAACAGGCATGTATACGTGAGGGTTGCGTTCGCTTAATTAATTCCTCAAGCTGCTCTAAACTTGGTGGAAGATCGAATAGATATAAAGATTTTACCTGAGATACAATTGAAAGGTCCGTTTCGTAGCTGATTGTCTTGATTTGTTCCGGAATGCGTTCGGACTTTGCTTCACATACCACTAAATCAGTATTCGGATCAGGATCGTATTGTAAAATAGAAACATCTTTTTTTCCGCGATGATCAAACAGCTGCCATTCATCAATTCGTAAATCCTGGATTACCATTTGTGGTTTTCGGATGCCATTCCATTCATTAATTCCTAACTCGCCAACGAGCGATACAACAGTTTGCGATGAGATTTTCGGGAATAATCCCCCCAGACCAAACCCAATTCCATCCAGTTGTCCGGTAGCATCCCGAAACTGCAATTTTAAATGTGCTTGATTATTTCCTAGCTGGCGAATGTCTGTCGGTATATGTTTTATATGAAAAACAGGTTTTGGATTAGCCATACCAAACGGCGCGAGTTGGCTGATTTCTGTTATCAGAGACTCATTAACTTCGGCTATATTTACTGTTTTGCTCACTACGATTTCCTGCTTAAAATCATCTTCAGTTAATTCCCGTTGGATGCATTCATTCAATCCATCGGTTAATTTAGTGACATTCATCATTGGCAACGTCATACCAGCTGCTTGGGAATGACCGCCAAAATGTGTAAATAGTTCCCGGTACCTCATGCAATTTCGGAAAAGATCAAAGGCAGGTATACTTCGTGCAGAGCCTTTTGCCGATTCTTGTTCCGGGTTTATTGCCAACACGATTGCCGGACGGTCATATTTTTGCACCAATCTGGAGGCTACTATCCCCAAGACACCTTCATTCCAGCCCTCTTTGGCAACAACAATCACACCTTCACGGGATTTTGGGGAAATCATATCCTCTGCTTCCTTGACAATTTCGGCAACAACTTTCTTTCGTTGTTTGTTTAACGCTTCTACCATTTCTGCCAACTCTGCTGCCTCATTCAAATCATCACAGAGCAATAACTGAACTGCTAAGCCGGCATCTTGCATGCGTCCAACAGCATTAAGGCGTGGTCCAATTAAAAAGCCAATATCATCTTCGGTTACGATTCCTTCTATGTTACAAATCTTTTTTAGTGCTTTTAATCCAGGTCGCTTTGTTTTTGTTAGCTTTTGCAAACCGTGGAATGTCAATATGCGATTTTCGTCAATCAACGGAACCAAGTCGGCAACGGTTCCAATTGCCACAAGATCCAATAATTGTTCGGGAAAATAACCTAATAGCTGTTCAGCAAATTTAAAAGCAACACCAACCCCGGCAAGCTCTGAAAAAACATAATCAGGTGAACACTTTGGATGAACGATGGCAAACGCATCCGGTAGTGTTTCCTGTGGTTCGTGATGGTCCGTGATAATTAAGTCTATCCCCAGCTCTTTTGCAACATCCGCTTCATGAACGGCCGCTATTCCATTATCGACCGTTATGATCAAACGAAAGCCATTTGTGTATGCCTTTTGAAAGGCTGCTTCATTCGGTCCATATCCTTCCGTGAACCGGTTGGGAATATAATAATCGCAGTTCGCACCAAGTGTTTGTAAAGCTAATAATAATACGGCGGTCGAGCTGACACCATCCGCATCATAATCCCCATAGACAAGAATTGGTTCTTGTTGTTCAATCGCTGTATGTACACGGGCACAAGCCCTTTCAATTGATGCCAGATAGCTAGGATTGTGCAATTTTGCCAGGCTGGGAGATAAGAAATCAACCGCTTGATCGGTAGTTGTTATTCCGCGTTGTATTAAAAGATCTCTTATTATTGGTGATACTGTTAACCTATCGTCTTCTAATTGTGACGATTCCTCTGTTGTCGTAAACTTCCACTTTTTACTACTTGATAACATACTTTCACCCCTGACTAGCCTATTATACACAAATCATGTCAGGAGTGGCAATCAGAAAAGTGTAAACCTCTTGTCAGCGCGTTGAATTATTTGGGTTATCTTTATTGCTGTTCGCCGACTGTTGTTTATCATACTGATGACGCAACTTATCAGCCAATCCATGTTTCTGCAATAATTGCTTCATTTCCCGATTCTCTGCTTTTAGTGACCGGGCTTCCCGCTGCAATCGAAATAATCGGATCGCCCCAACAGCGGCAGTAATAATGCCCCCCATCAAAACAGAAAATAATATAACCAGAATAAGCGGTGCCGAGCCTGACCAAAACAGATAATTTACCTCAACCGTATCAACATTGGTCACTGCAAATATAGCTACAATGATCACAACAACAATTGCCAGAATTACATAAGTTTGTCCACGCATAATGCTCCTCCTTATGTCATGTTTATTACCCTGATTTATTAGCAAACAAACCCTTGTTACCAAAATGTAACAAGGGTTTGGATCGTTATTTTTGATATTAAACCTGCGGTCCCTCTGTACGTTTTTTCTTTGCAAACACAACTGGTTTTTTCTTCAGCATTTTACCGCGCCATACCAACCAGAGTTGGGAGGCCAGGAACAAGGACGAATACGTACCCATAATCAGTCCAACTGCCAGGGCAATTCCAAATCCTCTAATCGATTCAGCACCTAAAAACAAGAATGCCAACACAGCAATTAATGTCGTAAGTGACGTGTTGATACTACGCGTCATTGTTTGTACTAAACTTCGGTTGACAATTTTGGCAAGTTCTCCAAACGATTTGACCCGCTTTTTATTTCGGATATTTTCTCTGATCCGGTCAAAGGTAACAATCGTATCATTTATGGAATATCCAATAATGGTCAGAACCGCAGCAACAATTGTCGCATCAAATTCAAGCCTGGTAAAACTGAAGAATGCCAGGATAAAAAATACATCGTGGAGCAACGCAATAATGGCAGTAATCGCAAAGAAAAATTCGAATCGGAACGCCACATAAATAATCATGCCGATCGAAGCAACTGCGAGTGCTTTTAATGCATTCTTAACCAGTTCCTGCCCGACAATTGGCGATACCACACTAACACTAGGATCTTCACCATACTTGTCATTGGCATAATTTTTTAAGTCGGCGATTTTGTCTTTATTAAGAACCGTATCGTAACGGATAACTGCAACATTATTGTTATCCCCGGAAATAACCGGTTTTTCCTTAGGTTTAATGTCCAGCTCATCCAGATCTTTGACAATTTCATCCGCTGATAGCGAATGATCACTCATAATCTGCACTCTTGACCCACTGGTAAAATCAATTCCCGGATTTAACTTGAAGATCGCAAGTGCAATAACACCGAGTATGACCATCAATGTCGATGCAATAAAGAATTTTTTTCGGTGTTTAACCGGATTGATTTCCCGGCGAAACAGCGTTGGCTCTACCTCGGTCCGATCCCGGATATCCCGAATATCTTTTTTCTTCACGCCGAACCAGCCTGGACGATTTTTCAGGAACTTTGATTTAATCCAAAGTTGCAGCAAAAGTCTTGAACCATAAACGGCGGTAAGGAAACTAACCAGAATACTGAGAATCAGCATGGTCGCAAACCCTTTTATCGAGCTTGTCCCAAAAATAAACAGTACAGCAGCTGCCAGGATTGTTGTGATGTTGGCATCAAGAATGGACGGCAATGAGTTGCTTGTCCCTGCTTTAAATGCGGATTGTAATGATTTCCCATCCCGCATTTCTTCTTTTATGCGTTCGAACGTGATTACATTCGCATCAACAGCCATTCCGACGCCAAGGATTAGTGCGGCAATCCCCGGTAATGTCAATGTACCATGCAACAGCTCAAAGAATAATAAAATGAGATAAATATAGATACTTAAATTAATGGATGCAATCAGACCCGGAAAACGGTAAACAACGATCATGAATAAGAAGACCGCAGCTATACCAATTATTCCTGCAAACACTGTGTTATTTAGTGCTTGCTGCCCAAATTGCGCACCAACGGATGTAGAATATTTTTCCGTTAAATTAACCGGTAGTGATCCTGAATTAATTACATCCGCCAAACGCTGCGCGGAATCAACCGTAAAATTTCCACTGATCATTACATTGGTTGTATTTAGTGTTTGTGATACTTGTGGAGCGGAAATGTATTTCGGATCATCTTTTTGATTTTCCTCGGCAAATGAATCACCTTTTTGATAATCCATCCAGATAACAAGCAAATTATCGGCATAAGGTGTATCTGGATCATTCATATCCTTAATTTTACTGGTAACATCCGCAAATTTTTCGGCACTCTTTAACGACAATGTGACAATCGGCTGTTTTGTGTCCGGGTCAAAATCCTGTTTGGCGCTGCCTTCTTTTACATCGGCACCATTTAGCAGTTCTTTGTCATTTACATCCCTGAAAGATAAACGGGCTGATGTAGCTAGTAACTCCCTTGCCTCATTTTGATCTTTAACCCCGGCAAGCTGAACCCGGATCCGATTTGGCTCCTCAATATCGATGTTCGCTTCACTAATACCAAGACGATCCACCCGCTCAGTCAGTGTACGAACAGTAGCCTCAAGTAATTGCCGATCTACCTTTTGATGTTCATTAACCGGATGCACATCATACAAGACCTCAAAGCCGCCCTGCAGATCCAGTCCCAAATTTATTTTCTTGGTAATTCCTGTTATCGTTGTCCCAATCAATCCCGCGAACAAGAGGATGATTAGAAAAAAGGCAACGATCCTGCCTCTGTTTTTCATCTACTAGATTGCCTCCCTTTATATCGGTAGCGCATTTTAAACCTGATAAACTGCATTAATCTGTTTCATTCCCATCGTCCGTTAATGCAGCAATGGATGCTGCTAAATCATCATCCTGATACGCTTCAAGTGTTAAATAACTCATATATACATTTGATGCAAGGTGAAAAATATCATTCGTCACCTCATATAAACGTTTGGTTGGGTTTCCTTTCCAAACCTTTTTTACCAAGCAATCCCAAATGTCATCATTGGTTGCCTGCATATACCCCATTAGCCTTAACTCACTCGTCTTGCTATCCAATGCAGGCTTGATGTGTGATTTCCATTGTTCCACACGTTGCACCTTTTCCACACTGTTCCCTCCTGTTATCGGGATATACCTGTCGAAAGAAAAAATCAGCTGCAAAGTAATTTTCGACCCTATGTAAACAGCAATAACAAATAATATCTTACACCGTTTCACCACAAGATGTAAATATTGTCATGCTTGGCCAACTTCATAGCATATATATCATTGTATACGAAAATTTATTTTTTGAGAAGGCAGGACGTACAAAATGACCAAACAATCATTTCTACAAGGAACATTAATATTAATTATGGCTGGTATGATTACCCGTTTTCTCGGATTTATCAATCGCATGGTACTTGCACGATTTCTGGGCGAGGAAGGTGTGGGCATTTATATGATGGCACTGCCAACCCTCTTTCTCGTCATGACCCTGACCCAATTAGGCTTGCCTGTTGCAATTTCCAAACGTGTGGCCGAAGCAGAAGCCAAAAATGATCGTGTGAAGGTTAAAAAAATCCTTACCGTATCGTTAATCGTAACTGCGGTATCCAGTATTGTTTTTACCATAGGTATGATTGCTTTTTCACCATTTGTCGCTTCCTTAACCGATAAACGAACGTTATATCCATTGATTGCAATCAGTCCAATTATCCCAATCACCGCTGTCTCTGCAGTGCTTAAAGGGTACTTCCAAGGGAAACAAAACATGAAACCGCAAAGCTATACCCTGGTCATCGAACAAGTTGTCAGGATCACCAGTGTTGCTTTATTCATTAAACTGCTGCTGCCTTATGGGATTGAATACGCAGCAGCCGGTGCCATGTTTAGTGTTATTCTCGGCGAATTTGTATCTTTGCTCGTGATGATCCAAATTTTCAAGCGTAAAAAAACGATCAAGATTCGCTATCGATTTTTCACGTATCTAAAGGCTAGTAAACATACACTAAAAGAATTATTTTCGATTGCCTTGCCTAGTACAGGCAGTCGTTTAATTGGTTCTTTCTCCAATTTTTTGGAACCAATCCTGGTCGCACAAAGTTTGGCTATCGCGGGAATATCAAGCAGTCTGGCAACAAAGCAGTATGGTGAACTAACCGGATTCGCCTTGCCATTACTATTTTTGCCAACATTTATTACCAATTCCTTATCGATTGCCCTTGTTCCATCGATATCTGAGGCGGACGCAAAAAGACATGACCGATTAATTCATTACCGAATCCACCAATCCATTCGTATTTCCTTTGCTTCCGGGGCTCTTGCCACCATTATACTAACACTTTTTTCCGTACCTATATTAACATATATGTATGGAACCGGAAATGCAAGCAAATTCTTAGTACTTATGGCCCCTTTTTATTTACTGCTTTACATCCAGGCACCATTACAATCTGCATTACAGGCCCTTGATTTGGCCAGGCCAGCCATGTGGAACAGTTTGATTGGTGCAGCCTGTAAATTTACCGTACTGATTTTGTTGGCATCCAATCCAAATTTCGGAATTATGGGAGTAGCAATCGCCATGTCAGCGAGTGTTGTATTGGTAACCTTGCTGCATTTGGTATCCCTTAACAAGGCGATTCATTATTCAATCCCTTTTAAAGATGTGATAAAAATGATTGTTTTGCTTGTAACTACTTGGTTTGTAGGGGAATTTTTCAAAGCAATCTATCAACATATGGATCCAAATATCCTGATTTTCTTTTTGATGTTGTTCGTTATTGGCTGTTTATATATTGTTCTGTTGTTTGTCCTAAGGTTTATTACCAGAGAAGAATTGAAGCAGCTTCCGATTATTCAAAAGTGGGTTTAATCTCTGGACAGTGTCAAAAGCATCTGGGGCAATACAGGATACAGACCAGTCATTTGAAATTTTTTCAGTCTATTTTCTGTACAGGCGAATAAAATGACAATAAGTGGACAATCAAGGGAGGGAAGAATTTATGAGAGGAAAACAGCTTACCGCATTACTGTATGGCTGGATCGTTATCCTCGGTCTTATTTTGTTAACGAGTTTTGTTTTGGGACTTCTGCTCCGATTTACCAGCATGAATGAAACGACACTATCCTGGGCCAGCTTAATCATCGGACTTATTGCATTATTCATCGGTGGTATTGTCGCCGGCGTAAAAAGCAAAAAAAAGGGTTGGATTATCGGAACAGTAACAGGGTTGGGTTTTACCCTATTTATCTTTCTTGTACAATATTTAGGTTTCCAGCAAACATTTTCATTGGAACAGACCCTGCACCACCTGGGATTTATTGTTGCAGCCCTTTTTGGTGGTGTTATCGGAGTAAATGTAGCAGGGCAGGAAAGCAATTAAACTCATACCATTTAACCCAAAAGAGGAACAGGCAATGCCTGTTCCTCTTTTTCTATGTAAAATAACTTTTTGCAGCATAAGCAACAGACCTTTTATGATTTGCAATTTCATACGAAGTCTGCTGCTTTTCCTTTATTAGTCCGCCTTTGTTTCGCGAATCGCTGAACGGTCAAATGTCAATTTTGTTCCATCACCAGCTTGAATAACAATGAGATTTTCATCAATTTGGTGAATGGTACCATGAAATCCACCAATTGTTACAACATTATCTCCTTTTTTTAGTTCCGACTGCATTTGTCGTACTTGCTTTTGTCGCTTTTGCTGTGGACGAATAAGTAAAAAATAGAAGATAATAAACATTAAAATAATCGGTGATAATTGGATAAGCATGTCCATTATATATTCCTCCCTTCTTTAAAAATTTCTGGCATTCGGCTGGTTGAAACCATATTGTTCAAAGAATGCTTCTTTAAAGTCCAAAAGTCGATCGTCACGTATCGCTTCTCGTACTTTCTTCATTAATTCTAACAGAAAATATAAATTATGGTAAGTAGTAAGTCGAAATCCGAACGTTTCATTACATTTTATTAAATGTCGGATATAACTTCGCGAATAATTTTGACACACATGACAATCGCAATTTTCATCAATTGGCCCAAAATCACGGGCATATTTGGCATTTCTTACAACAAGTCGCCCGTTAGATGTCATGCATGTCCCATTCCGGGCAATTCTCGTTGGTAATACGCAATCAAACATGTCCACACCACGGATGGCGCCATCGATGAGCGAATCCGGTGATCCTACTCCCATCAAGTATCTTGGTTTATTTGTTGGTAGAAGTGGAGCGGTAAATTCGAGCATCTCGTTCATAACCTCTTTCGGTTCTCCTACCGAAAGACCCCCAATTGCATACCCCGGGAAATCCAATGATGCCAAATCTGCTGCGCTTTGTTTGCGTAAATCCTTATATTCCCCACCTTGAACAATCCCGAATAGTCCCTGATTTTCCACATTACGGTGGGCATGCAAACAACGCTCTGCCCAACGTGATGTGCGTTCAACAGATGCTTTCATATATTCATACGTTGCAGGATACGGCGGGCACTCATCAAATGCCATCATAATATCCGACCCTAGCTTATTCTGGATGTCGATTGATTTTTCCGGAGATAAAAATAGTTTCTCTCCATTTAGATGATTACGAAAATGCACACCTTCCTCTTTAATATCGCGTATATCACTTAAACTAAAAACCTGGAAACCGCCGGAATCTGTCAGGATCGGTTTATCCCAGTTCATAAATCTGTGCAGTCCACCTGCTTCCTGAATGATATCCTCCCCCGGTCTAAGCCATAAATGGTACGTGTTGGAAAGAATGATCCTGGCATTCATTCCGGTTAATTCTTCCGGGCTCATCGTCTTAACCGTCGCAAGGGTACCTACTGGCATAAATATTGGTGTATCAAATGAACCGTGTGGTGTATGCACTTTTCCAAGTCTGGCACCTGATTGTTTACACGTCTTAATTAATTCATATGTTATTGCAGTCATGTTATTCGTCCTTCGCAGTATACTTAAATAATGAACATGGCGTCACCGAAACTAAAGAATCGATAGCGCTTTTCAACGGCTTCGTGATATGCAGCTAAAATCGTCTTGCGATCAGCCAAGGCACTAACCATCATGATCAGGGTTGATTTTGGCAAATGGAAGTTGGTGATCAACCCATCAATAGCCTTAAATTCGTATGGCGGATAAATAAAAATATCAGTCCACCCGCTTGCCTCCACAAACCCACCGTGGTCGCGGACAATCGTTTCCAGTGTACGCGTTGATGTCGTACCCACAGATATAATGCGACCGCCATGGTTTTTGACATCTGTTAAGGTTTTTGCGGTTTCTTTTGACATATGATAAAACTCTGAATGCATTTTATGCTCATCAATTTTATCAACACTAACGGGGCGAAATGTTCCCAGACCAACGTGCAAGGTAATAAAGGCAATGGTTACCCCCATCTGCCGTATCTCATCCAGCAATTCCGTGGTAAAATGCAATCCCGCTGTTGGCGCCGCCGCTGATCCTTCTTCTTTGGCATAAACCGTCTGGTAGCGTTCCTTTTCTGGAAGCTGTTGTTTAATATACGGCGGCAACGGCATCTCACCAAGTTCATCCAACACTTCATAAAAAATACCATCATAGTCAAATTGCATGATTCGCCCACCATGGTCGAGAATGTCCAAACATGTCGCTGTCAATTTTCCATCCCCAAAAACAAGCTTTGTCCCCTGTTTAATTTTTTTGGCAGGTTTAGCTAGTACTTCCCAGTTATCTTGTTCCTGTTGATGCAAAAGCAGAATTTCGACTTTTGCCCCTGTATCTTCTTTGATACCATAAAGTCTGGCAGGCATTACCCGTGTATCATTTAACACAAGGCAATCCCCTTGATGCAAATATTGTTTAATATCCGTAAAATGTTTATGTTCCATTGTTTTAGCTTTCCGATTTAATACCAATAGCCTTGATGCGGACCGGTCTTTCAATGGAGTTTGTGCAATTAATTCTTCCGGTAAATCAAAATCAAAATCTTCTATATCCATGTTCAAAATCTCCTTGCTATGTCCTAACGAAATCGTCCTAATAGATACAGGATTAACGATAAAATAACACTAACGACAATTGATGTCATAATTGGAAAATGGAAGGAGAAATTCCCCTTTTTAAAACTAATATCTCCCGGGAGTTTGCCGACAAAGGTCCAAAGTGTCCCAATTAGAATGAACACAATCCCCAGAATAATGAATAGTTTCCCCATACTCATTCGCTATCGTTTCCTTTTAAGCCAAAATGCTGATATGCTTTGGGGGTGACTATCCTTCCCCTCGGAGTCCGCTGGATAAAGCCAATTTGCAATAAATATGGCTCATAAACATCTTCAATCGTCTGTGATTCTTCACCAATGGTTGCAGCGATTGTATCCAGGCCAACCGGACCGCCTCTAAATCCCTCAATAATCCCTTTTAATAACTTATGATCGATATGATCCAGTCCAACATCATCAACCTGCAGCATATCCAGTGCGATATCGGTTGTTTTAAGGCTAATTTCTTTTTCACCCTTAACCTGTGAAATATCACGAATTCGTTTCAATAATCGATTGGCTATTCGGGGGGTTCCCCGTGACCGTCCAGCTACCTCTTTGGCTGCCTCTTTGGTGATCGACGTTTGAAAAATTTCCGCCGTTCGTTCTACGATTGAGCATAGATCCTCCGTTTCATAATACTCCAACCGGCTGAGAACTCCAAAGCGATCCCGCAATGGGGCAGAAAGCAAACCTGCTCTCGTTGTAGCCCCAACCAATGTAAAAGGTGGTAAATCAATACGAACCGACCTGGCACTTGGACCGTTACCAATCACAATATCCAGGAAAAAGTCTTCCATTGCCGGATATAATATTTCTTCAACCGACCGTGGCAGTCGATGTACTTCGTCAATAAATAAAACGTCACCGGGTTCAAGCGACGAAAGAATAGCGGCAAGATCTCCCGACCGTTCAACAGCAGGGCCGGAAGTCGAACGGAACTGAACACCCATTTCATTCGCAATGATTGCAGCAAGCGTTGTTTTCCCCAATCCTGGTGGTCCATATATTAATACATGGTCAAGTGGCTCCTCACGCATTTTTGCCGCTTGAATAAAAATCCGCAAATTATCTTTTACTTTCCGCTGCCCAATATATTGATTTAATGTAGTGGGGCGAAGACTGAGTTCGTCAGTCGCATCGTCTGCCTGTAATTCTCCTGTAACCATGCGCTCCTCCATGCTTCATCTCCCCTAACTTTTAACAAGTAGTCCCAGTGCCTTACGAATGATTTCGTCAGTACTTACAGCGTCATCTTGTTGTAGTTGCGGTAAAATAGCTTTAATTTCACGTTCAGAATAACCAAGTGATTTTAATGCCTCCTGGGCATCCGTCAACCCTTTGTCAAATTCTTTGTTGTTTTCCTCCGCCATATTAGCCTTGTCTTGAGGCTGCGTATCCAATGACAGCATATTGGTTAATTTACCTTTCAAATCCAATATGACCTGTCTGGCTGTTTTCTTTCCGATACCGGGAAAGCTTGTCAAAAATTTATCATCTTCACGCTCTACCGCTGCAACAAAATCAGCCGTATTTACAGACCCCAGGATTGCAAGCGCTCCTTTGGGTCCAATACCGGACACCTGAAGCAATTTGGTAAATAACAGTTTTTCATCCTGTCGTTTAAAACCGTATAATACTTGTGTATCCTCGCGAACATAATGATATGTATAGATAAATGCTTCCTTATCCAACAGTGACTGAAATGCAAACGGGTTCGCACATATTATCTCATATCCAACACCCTGAACATCTATTATAACAGAATTATCATGAATAAATGTAACCATACCTCTAATGTATGCAATCATATAGATCTGCTCCTTTGCATTTCTTCCCTAATCATATCACATCTATACTATTTTTTAATACTGAATTGAACAGTGGGTCACATGAAAAAAGCACCAATTATATTAGAATTGGTGCTTTTTTCATGCCAGAACCAACAACTCGTTATTCTGACTCCTCCATATTATGGTGGATATCCTGCACGTCCTCATTATCCTCGAGCAGATCAATTAATTGCAGCATTTTTTCTTCATCTTCTGGTGATAATTTGTTATATGTTTGTGGAATCATCGTAACTTCAGCCTCGGCAAGTTCGTAACCACTCTCACGTAACTGTTCACTAACAGCTGAAAAACTGTCCGGTGATGTATATATTTCATATGCGCCGTCTTGGGTGACGATATCATCAGCACCTGCCTCAATGGCATCAAGTGTTATTGCATCCTCATCAACGGAACCATCTTCATTTTCAATCACAATATATCCTTGGCGGTCAAACATAAATGAGACACTGCCATTTTCCCCTAAATTGCCGCCGTTCTTTTTAAAAGCATGGCGAACCTCTGCAGCCGTACGATTTTTATTATCTGTTAAAACATTGACAATAACCGCCACACCGCCTGGACCGTAACCCTCATATGTGAGCTCTTCAAAATTTGCTCCATCCAGTGTACCAGTAGCCTTCTTAATTGCCCGATCGATATTATCGTTTGGCATATTATCCGCTTTTGCTTTATCTATCGTTAAGCGCAGGTTTGCATTGGTTGTCGGATCGCCACCGCCTGCTTTGGCCGCCATATAAATATCCTTCGCATGGCGCATAAATATTTTTCCCTTTTTGGCATCTTGCGCATTTTTTCGTCGTTGTATATTTTTCCACTTAGAATGACCAGCCATCGGACATTCTCCTCTCTAGAAATTTCCTTTTTCACTATACCAAAAAACATGTAAATAATAAAGCTTCAAATCAGGAATCTACTGGCAGTTTACCCCCACAGGTTAAGCTGAAGTCCCGGAGTGAGGGTATTACTGCCGGTTAATGCGTGATAAAGTGGCATTTCATTCATCAGTCAGTTTGGCGCGTAAGGCCCTTAATACTTTGTTCCGAAAAAAACCTTTGCCACAATAGCAAAGGTTAATCATTATATGGTCCATTTGCATGTCCATCGGTTGACCCGCGAGCTTTCATATTTTGTACTCGATTCCAATGGATGTCATCTGTATAAATCACGACTTCTTTATCTGGTTCAACCTTTTTAACTTCATTAACCACTAAGTCACGGACATTTTGGTCGTTATAATCATTAAGCATTAAAGCGACAATCACTTTGTCATCCGCGATGGCTACTTGTGCTTGCTTTATTTCCCTGTAATTGATTAATCGCTGATAAATTTGATCTGACTTTTCATTCACATAGTTATCGGAGTATTTACCTTTGTGACCATTTGAAGCATTTGTGCCACTTTGATCATTTTGCGGATATCCGCCACGATCGCCGATTGATTGATCATTTATCCCCAAGCGGTCATTGCGTTCGTGATTTGTTTCATAATTGATGGATTGTGTTTTTGGATTATCATTTTGCGCAGTACCATTGTTATCTGTATTTGTATTCGAACAACCGAATAACAGCAGTAAGCTTAAACCGGTAATGCCGATTACGCTTTGTTTCATCATAAACACCTCCTTACCAATTAGCTTGGTTGAAAGAGGTGTTTTTTAACACAGTTAAATTATCCCTTCATAGTGGATAACCAATATGAAAATGTTTTGCTCCGTTTCGCTTATGTTCTGTCCGTTTGTGCAGTTTTTCAATCAACGCTTTATCCTTTTCAGGAATTTTCCTGCCTTGTAAATAGGCATCAATCACGTCATAACTGGTACCCATTTCCGCTTCATCGGTTTGCCCTTCCCACAAATCAGCACTCGGCTTTTTATGGATAATATGGTCCGGAACTCCAACAAATTCCGCTACCTCTCTTACTTTTTGTTTGGTTAATTCCACCATTGGCAGGATATCAACGCCTCCGTCACCATATTTTGTGAAATAGCCTGTATACCACTCTGCAGCGTTATCGGTTCCGACCACCAAATAGTTATAGTTGGTTGCCAATGTATATAACGTACTCATTCGCAAGCGCGCTCGCAAATTGGCATCCGCAAGTCGTTCATTTGCTTCCTGCCATTCCTGTTTTTCGGTTACCTGTTGCGAAATAGTGGTAAAAAGGGTATCATGTGTGGCTGTCAAATCGACTGTGATGTCATTGATATTGCAGCTTGCAACGACGTCATTTGCATGTTTGATATCAGTGGGATTACTTTTACAAGGCATAATTACCCCTAGTGAGTGATCGGGTGCAGCCCGCTTAATCAAATGAGCTACAACTGCAGAATCGAGTCCGCCGCTCACCCCGACAAGCAATCCTTTCACGCCCGCTTCCTTGACCTGTTGCTGTAACCATTGTACCATATTTTCGACTAGTTCTTTCACGATATATCGCTCCTCTTACTGTGATGAGTTGTGGAAAATCTGGTTTATTTTCACAAACATTGATTACGTTGATTTTAGCATTAATTTAGCGGTTTTCAAAAAATATCGCCGTTTTAGCCAGTCGTTTTCCATCCTTCGTAAGTAATCTTTCATCGACTCACCTACATTGCTACCCAAATAATGCAGCCATTCTCGTAAAACATCGGTTGGCACGAGCATTGCATGAATCCACAATTTTAATTCTTTCTCCCCCACCATTTCATATACAAGCAATTTATCCAAATCCCATTCCAAATAAGGTAAAAACCGCTGACCCAGTTGAATATAATCGTAAAGCGCAGGGGAACAAGCAAGTAAATCAAAATCAATCATCCGTACCCCTGACCCACGAATAAAATTATGTCCTGCCACATCCCCATGAATCCACTCCGGCCTTTTTGCGGTACTTTGCTCTAATTTCCGCCAATCAAAGTGACTGATAAACGATAATTGCAGTTCGGTTGTTTTTACAATATCCCGAAATAGTGTCGAGTAACCATTTTCCATAAAACACCTTTCTGTTTTTTTAAATCGTGCCAGTCTGTGAGACCATCGGACATAAAACAGTGTGCGTTCAAGTGGATGTCTAATATTGACTGACATCGCATCCTGATGAAAACGCCTTAGTGTGGCAACACTTTCTTGCCGATCACGTTCGATCGAATAATGCAATTTCTCTCCCCGGACAAATGGTGCAATCGTCCAAAGGGAATTGTCATGTTTAATGAATTTTTGGCCATTGGGGAATCGTGTGAATGGGACAACGACCGGTGAATCGATCGCATCAAAAAAATCCCATTGTTGTTGCAGCACTTTTAGTTTAGGATGTTTCTTTAAGATATAGTGGTTTTTTTGGAGGGTTGATATGTGAAAGACATGTGCTTTAATCGGTGTTATTTTAATACAATCCAATTGCCCTTTATGATATAAAAAAGAAGAGAGACGATCAATTCGCATCTCGTCTCTTTGATTATACTTATTCACCTGAAGATTCATCCTCATCATCTTCAACTGTCCGGTCATCTGCTGAAAAATCTGGATAACCCGGTGGTGTTGGAAATGGTTGATATTCTGGTGTCATTGACCACTGGGGTGGATAGGTTGGTACAGGTTGTTGTTCCCGCCATTCTGGATAAGCCTGCCAATCATCTGGTGACTGCATACTGTAAAACGGTTGATGCATCGGGTGCTCATGAGAAAATTGCGGAAATGGTGTTTTTTCTTTACAGCCGCAATCCTTTTCACCGGCAGATAGTGTCGGTTTTATTGGCATTTCCATACTGGATGATTCCATCATTTTTCCATGGCCGTGATAGTGATGCATTGGTTGCATTGGTTGCATCTGCCCTGCATCAAATGCACCCATTACTGGAAAAAAGTCACATGGCATCGGTGGCGGACCACATGGATTTACTACATGACAACACATTGGTACCATGGCCACTGGCTGCGGTATTGGCATTGGCATCGGCTGTGGCATTGGCATTGGCTGATGCTGAGGTTTTTTATGATGTTTCTTTGGTTTTTCATGATGATGATGTTGCATTTCCGGAATATTAACAGACGTATAATTTTTTAACTCCTGTTCCATGATCGGCATTTGGATAATCGGTTGAATTTGCTCGACAGATTGTTGCGGTGCTACAGACTGTTGTGGTACTACATTCATATGTGGCTGCATTGGCATATGTGGCTGGACGTGTTTCGGTTTTTCCTTCTGTTCTTCTTTAATAACTGGGATCGGTTTTGGCTGCTGCATCTCTTTATATGGGTGAGCAGCCGGTTGGTGCGTTTCTTTCATACCTTCTTTTTGTACCGCTTTGGTTGAACCTGGTATTTTTATTTTCATCCCCGGCATGATCATATCGGGACTTGATAATTGTGGGTTAAGCTGTTTCAGTTCATTAAAATCAACACCATATTTTTTGGCAAGTTCCCACAATGTATCGCCCTTTTGAACAACATGGATTTTCAAGTTTAATCAAACTCCCTTCAATTCTATTTACAATTGGGCTAATCACTCTTTAACAACATATGCATTTGGACTTGAAATGTTGAGAAAAATTTAATACAGTCAGTGAGGCTTCATCCCCACTGACTGGCACGAATTAATATGTTGCATTTCTAAAGTTCCATCTGGTATACAGGGTACGTACCCAATATGGTTACATGACATCCCAGTGCTTCCAATTCAGCTTTAACCCCCGGAAATAATACATGATCATAGGGCTGGTTCACATCCACAATAAAAAAATAATTACCTAATCCTGTTTTCATCGGCCTTGACTCTATTTTTGAAAGATTCATCTTCCGCCATGCAAAAGCAGACAACACTTGATGCAGTGCCCCCGCATAATCGCTTGGCAATGTAATTAACAGACTGGTCTTCTCTGTCTCTATTTCCTGAGGGATGGAAAGTTTACAGTTATCCTTCGTCAACACTGCAAACCGAGTTTGGTTATTTGCATAATCGTGAATATTTTTCTGATAAATCGATAACCCAAATTCTTTTGCAGCCAGCCGATTGCCAATTGCAGCTATTCTTTTATTACTCGTGCTTACTAATTCAGCTGCCTTTCCTGTTGACGATGTAAAATGAATGACCGCTTGTGGTATGTATTTATGAATATACTGATGACATTGCGCAATTGCATGACTATGCGAATAGATTTCGGTTAATTCCGTTACCTCACCAGCGAATTCCGGTCGAACAAGTAAATGTTGTTGAATGGGAACGACTATTTCGGCAACAATTGGAAGCCGTACCTGATGCACCAAATAATCCACCGTCAGTGATACCGTTCCCTCAATCGTATTTTCCAGCGGGACAACTCCAACATCAATTTCATTCCGGTCCACAGCATCAATACAATCAGGAATTGTTTCAAAACCCTTTGTCGTTTCTCCATCAAATATAAGGTCAACTGCCAATTTTGTAAACGTTCCTTTCGGTCCCAAATATCCTATCCTTAATGTCAATCAAATCTACCCCTTGTCTTTAATCTTGGAGCGCATGAATTACTCGATAAATTCAAATTCATAATCCAGCAATCGAACTGTGTCCCCATCTTTAGCTCCCCGCTTTCTGAGTGCATCATCTACACCCATTCCCCTTAACTGGCGGGAAAACCGTTGAACCGCCTCATCCCGATTAAAATCGGTCATTTTAAACAGCTTTTCAATTTTATCTCCAGAAAGAACAAACGCACCATCATCATCCCGGGTAATATGAAATGCTGCCTGTGGGCGTTGATACCGGTAAACGACTTCCTCTTCCGTTTCGCTTATTTCCGGCATCATTTTTTTCGGCACTTTATCGAGTGCATCGGCAATTGCAAACAAAATTTCCCGTAGTCCTTCTTTCGTTAATGCAGAAATTGGATAGACAGGAAAATCATCCGTCAATTTTTCCTTAAAGTGTTGTAAATTTTCTTCGGCATACGGCATGTCCATTTTGTTGGCGGCAATGATTTGTGGACGATCCATTAATTTCTCATCGTATTCCTTTAATTCCAGGTTGATTTTTTGGTAATCCTCATACGGGTCTCGTCCCTCTGTACTTGCCATATCAATGATGTGCACAATAACTCTTGTCCGTTCGATGTGACGCAAGAACTGATGTCCCAAACCTACCCCCGCATGTGCTCCCTCTATTAGTCCAGGTAAATCGGCCATCACAAAGCTGCGATGGTCGTCCGTATCTACTACACCCAAATTGGGGGATAATGTTGTAAAATGATACGCAGCAATTTTTGGCTTTGCTGCACTTGCAACCGAAATAAAAGTTGACTTGCCGACACTTGGAAATCCAACGAGGCCAACGTCGGCAATTAATTTTAATTCGACCTTGATATTGCGCTCTTGTCCCGGTTCGCCATTTTCAGCAAATTCAGGTGCTGGATTCCTGGGTGTGGCAAATCGGGAATTCCCTCTGCCTCCACGTCCACCGTGCGCAATGATTGCTTGCTGCTTATGGTGGGTAAGATCCGCAATAATTTCATTTGTATCAATGTCAGTTACAGTTGTTCCGGGTGGTACAGGCACAATCAACGGATTCGCATTTTTGCCGTGCTGGTTTTTGCTCATGCCATTTTCGCCTCGTTTTGCTTTGAAATGCCGATTGTAGCGAAAATCCATAAGCGTATTTAATCCTTCATCCACCTCAAATACGACATCACCACCATTACCGCCGTCACCACCAGCAGGACCGCCCTTTGGCACATATTTTTCCCGTCGATAAGCAACCAGCCCGTTACCTCCGTCACCAGCCTTTATGTATACGTTAACCTGATCTACAAACATTGATCATACCTCATTTCGTTATCGGAAGTGATATAGTACAGTTCACTGCGTCTTTCGTTTTACTGAATTCCCAATAATCCGGAAATCTCTCTTCATCAATGGAAGTGTCTTCTGTGAAATTTCCTTCCAGGGAAAAGGTTACTTTTAAAGTAGTGTCCGTACAATTTAAATCAAGAATGCCCTTATACATTTCCATGTCATTACCAAGACGTTTGACCATTTCAACAACGGACTGACATTCTTCTACCAGCGTTTGATCGATTGCTTGCAGGTTAATGGGATTCATGTTTATATGATAAGACAACCGGATATTTGTATGTACAGAGTTAAAACAAATCAGCCAAAGGGTGAACTTGGGCATATCCAAACGCATTAATTTTCTTTCCTCGTTAAAATAATTCATCAATGAAGCTAACTTTTGTTTAACCTTATCCATTTTTTCCATTGATGCATATCCTTGTACAATTTGCAAATCATTCATCAGATCATGTCTATACAATCTTAATAATTCGACCATTTCTCGTTCATTCAAGTTTTCCCCTCCCCAGTAATATCAAAATTATAGCAGAAATATTGATTAAGTGCATACCTCGGATTGTCCTGATATTAAATACTCTGACCAAATAATGGCTCTTAACCAAAATCTATGGTTGACGGATTAGATGTAATTTTGATATTGGCGATCGCTACGGAAAAACACTACGCTTTCCGTGTTTTTCCTTCGCTGGCTAGTTTATCATTACCATTTTTATTCATTAATTTCAACCATGGATTTTGATGATGACCCCAAATAATAAGGTCGGAGTTTTTATCAAAAAAGGGGAGAATCAGTTATACTCTGATTCTCCCCTTTTTTGAACATCCTTTTTTATTCGGGTTCTTAGATTAAGCTTCCTGTGCTACAGGGTAAACACTAACTTTTTTACGATCACGGCCAAAGCGTTCGAATTTAACAACACCATCAGCCTTGGCAAAAAGTGTGTCATCTCCACCGCGACCTACATTTTCACCTGGATAAATCTTTGTTCCACGTTGGCGGAAAAGAATAGACCCACCCGTTACAAATTGACCATCAGCGCGTTTTGCACCAAGACGCTTTGACTCAGAGTCACGACCGTTCTTTGTACTACCAACACCTTTTTTCTGTGAGAAGAACTGTAAATTTAGACGTAGCATATGATTACACCTCCCTATTTGTCCTGTATCCTGATAAATTGACTATAATCGTTAGCGATCGTTTTTAATGAAACGATCATTCCCTCAAACAGGAGCTGTACCTTTTCCATTACCTCAAGCTCCAGATCGTCTGGAAGTACAACATGAAGGTAACCGCCCTCATCACCTTGCATAATATCAAGATCAATCCTGCATATTTCCAATACAGCGTTTATAGCACCAAAGGAAACTGCTGATACTCCTGCACAAACCAAATCATAGCCATAAGGGCCACTATCAGCATGTCCGGAAATTTCAAATGCCGTCATTTGGTTATTTGACCTGAATATAGTTATATCAATCATATCTTAACCCTATGCATTTATTTTTTCGACAACAAGTTTTGTGTATGGTTGACGATGACCTTGTTTACGGTGGTAATTTTTCTTCGGCTTATATTTGAACACGGTAATTTTCTTTTCCCGTCCTTGCTTTTCCACCTTTGCAGTTACACTAGCACCATCAACATATGGAGCACCGACTTTCACATCGTCACCACCCACGAAAAGCACTTTATCAAAGGTTACCGATTCATTTGTCTCGGCAGCAACCTTTTCCACGTAAATTTCCTGGCCTTCTGTAACCTTGATTTGTTTTCCACCAGTTTCAATAATTGCGTACATTTCTGCACCTCCTTAAGACTCAGACTCGCCATCGCAGGCACCCAAAAAATTGAGTTTAAACTAGCATTCAGCATACGCTTTAGTTTCACCTGTTCTGTGCGGTTGTAGCATTGGTGCTACGATAAATAACGTATCGATATTAGCATGTTCAAACACTCTTTGTCAAGTGGCTAACACAGCTAATCATCTACTTATTGCGTATAAACGAACTGTTACTTTACATTAATCCAAATAACGAGCTATTTCACCAATTGATTTATCAAACTGTTTCTCATAAAAGAAATGCTGCAAACAATCTTTTTCAGCTATCGTTTTTCGATTGTCACCCGGAAATTTAATATAAATAGCATGTTCCCTTTCCCTATGGAACCGGGAAAATACATCCATTAAACTATTTTCACACGATACAACAATGGATCGTATTCCTTTTATGGGAGTTTCCCCCTGATACCTTTTGATTAAAAAGCGCATGAAAACATAATACCGTTGTTTCCAATCCATCCTGTTTTCCTTCAGCAAAAACAGAATAAGCAAAACCGAACTCAATGTAAATGGAAAAACAAACAATTGCAATAATAAGAAGATCGAGCAAAAAATCAAAGAAATAAGCAATGTTCGATTATAGGCTGTCCGATAAGCCAAAAAAGAAGATAATAACAGAAACAGAAACTTACCACCGTCAAGCGGCCAAATTGGAATTAGATTGAACAAAAGAATCAGTGTATTGTAGTGAACCATTAACAAAATGATGGATGATGGTAATAATTCATTCACTGCAATGAGCCAGATAATACCATAGATCAATATATGTTGAAAGGGACCCGCAATAGTAACAAGCATCTCCTCACGTAATGGGCGGTTTCCGTGTTCATCTGTGTCCATGACCCCGCCAAAAATCCATAACATGATACTGCGGATTCGCCATTTAAAAAGGGTGGCCATTGTATAATGTCCTAATTCATGGATCAAAACAATGGCTAAAATAATAAATAACTCAACAAATGTTCCAGTAAAAAAAGATATGGCAATAAACACCAGGAGAATTGGATGAATATGAATGGCCGGTACATAATTACGGAGTGTCATCAACTTTAATTACCTGTACCGGATCAACATATTGATTGTCCTTTTCAATTGCAAAAAATACGGCTTTATTTGCTTCATCCGGCACAAATTTCCCCAGGCGTTCATGATCTGTGACATATTGATATAAATGGACATCAATTGAATTCAAATAACCATACGTTGACAAACTTCCATCTGTATGCTGGACAACTACAGTTTTATCAGTCTTTCGATCATTTCCCGCAAAAACAACAACCCCTTCTCGCAATACAGAAACATCTGCCGAATCTGTTGTAGCAATCTTGATTCCGGACCCGTTTGCCTGGAATGATTCCTCGACGGTTCCATTAACGGGAAGAGCTAATACTCCCGCATCTGCTGTTTGTTCCGTGTTCTCTGCTGTTTTATCCTTAGGTGTCAATGCTAAAGGCTCACCGAATGTTTCTTGATACCATTGATTAGCCCGGGCAAAGGGAAATTCCTTCGTTAAAGCGGCGGCTGTCCATGCTGCCGGTTTCTGTAAATAACCATTACCAGATTGATATAATAGTGCTGCACCGAAAAACAATATAACGGACAGAATTCCTTTCAGCATTACTCCTGATACTAGCTTGCCCCGGCTTGTCTTTTGGGTTTGTTCCAAATCACTTGGCAAGGAAGGATAATATCCATGTTTTTCCTCTTCTTGTGGAAAAACCGGATTCACTTTTTTGTGCTGTAATTCTGTGGTGTTTAACGTTCGTTGTTTCTTTTTCCGCTGTTCAATCGATTTTCGAACTTGTTTAACCCCTTTACTCATAATCCTCATCCTCATCAGACTTTTTTACAATTGTATGTGAGACAAGGACAAGTTATGATACGAAGAGCCAATGAGAATAGTTTGCACATCCTATATAAAGTGAAACTTCATTCAGTGGGGGTTTTCTTTCCACCCCCACTGATCCAGAGGAACAAAGGCTAAATTCGCAACATCCTGTTGCAACGACTTTGTGACCTGCCTCGTGCAGGCCCGAACAGAATCAGGAATTTACGGGCTGTTTATCCCCCACCTTCTAAGTTTTTGGTTACTCTCATTTATAGAGGTGGGGGTATTACAGCCCGTTAATGCGTGACAAAAATGCAATGAAGAAGTTCGTTATTCTCCATTGCTTTTAACAGTTTTTTTATTAAAGACTATGACCGTATTCCAAAAAACTTTTTCATACGTCCAAGCAATCCTTTTTGCTCCTCCAGTGATTGTAATGGAACAGTTTCTCCAAGAATTCTTCTGGCAATATTACGGTAGCTGATAGATGGTTTTGATCCAGGATGAAAGGCAACTGGTTCCCCCGTATGTGATGCTTTAATAACCGCATCATCATCAACTACAATTCCGATCAAATCAATCGACAGGATTTGAATGATTTCATCAACATCAAGCATGTCACCATTTTTCATCATATGGTTACGAATTCGGTTAATAACCAATTTGGGTGATTCGATATCTTCCTTTTCCAAAAGTCCAATGATCCGATCAGCGTCCCGGACACTAGCTTTTTCCGGTGTAGTCACAACAATTGCTTTATCGGCTCCAGCAACCGCATTCTGGAAACCTTGCTCAATACCCGCTGGACAATCAATAAGGATATAATCATATTCCTGCTTTAATTCGGCAATAATTTCTTTCATGTTTTCCGTTGTACCGACCGCTTTATCACTTGTCTGTGAAGCAGGGAGTAACGTTAAATAGTCAAAACGTTTGTCTTTTATCAAAGCTTGTCTTAACTTACAGCGGCCTTCGATAACATCAACAATATCAAAGATAATCCGGTTCTCAAGTCCCATTACAACATCAAGATTACGTAAGCCAATGTCTGTGTCAATCAAACAAACCTTCTTGTCCATTAACGCAAGGGCTGTACCAATATTCGCTGTAGAGGTTGTTTTACCAACGCCGCCTTTACCGGAAGTAATGACAATTGCCTCACCCATTTCGTATTCTCCTTTCAAACCTGTCCAAATCCTTTCGTTTATGTGAAAGTACTTGTAGCCGGTCAATGACAATTTTGTCCGCTTGCTCATCAATCAAGCCACATTCCATATACACCCCATCCGTTTCATAATCCGGGGCACGACTGATATAATCTGCTATTCTCAGTTGGCTTGGTTTCATATAGGATGCGGCTATAACAGCACTTCTATCTCCGGATGCACCTGCATGGGCAATACCTCGTAAACTACCAATAATGTAAATGTTGCCAGTTGAAACAACCTTTCCTCCGGGATTCACATCACCAATTAATAGCAAGTCACCGGTTACTTCTATCACTTGTCCGGAACGAATCATTCGGTTTAAAGCCTTTATTTCACTTTCCTCTTTTAACTTCAAGGCCTCTTCTTTGGAGATGACATCTGATTCAAATGCCTGAACGTAAAAATGACCATCCGAACTGATTAATTCTTGCAATTGGCTGGTTTGTTCCGAATTCAAATAGCGATTACCCAATTTGACTGTGACAGACACACATGGTTCAGTTTGATTGATAGGTTGTTCCGTGAATTTTTCATTTAGTTCACGGAGCACATCATGAAACGAGCACGAATCATCAATAAACAGTGTCAGACCATCCTTTGTACCTTTTATTGTTATTAATTGTTTGACCCCGTTCAATCCAAGTTCACCCCATTCGTTTCTTTTACATCTTTACAAAACGATTCTAGCCGCGTAATTGCTCCTTACTCCACACGTTTAGCCGTCTTCTTACCAATGGGTACAAAATGAGTAAAAAGAGTTCATTCGCAAGAGCAGTCGGGATTAACCGGTAAAGGATATAATGTGTAAACGCGATATCCGCTATTCCAACCACTGAATAAACAATATAGATCATCACATCCGATAACACGATGCCAAGAAATCCCAGTAGTAATGTCACATAAAAATTGGCGTGCAACAATTTCTTCAATCCATGTACAACATAAATCACCAATGCATATGTAAACATATAAACGCCAAGAATTCCGGTATAAACAATATCAATTATTAATCCAAAAATAACAGCATAAAGCACGGATGTATATGTATTTTCTCTATCATAAAAAATTGCTACGCATACCAATAAAACAAAGGCCCAATGCGGAATTATCAACAGCTCGCCGGTTACTAGACGAGCCGGTAATAATTCCAGGGCCACACCTTCCAAGATTACAGTCAGGAAAAGAATCAGAGGTAAAAATAAACGTTTCATTATTTTTTATCCTCCTTACCACTTTTCACTTCATCTTTGTCGGCCAGATCCCGATCAACGACAATGACATGATTTATTTTATACATATTTGCTGCCGGTTTTATTAGCGCAGTGTGTGTTAAACCGTACTGATCAGGCACGACTTTCTTTACCGTCCCAATTAACAGTCCTTCTGGGAATACACCACCCATCCCGGATGAAACAACAACCTCTCCTTTTTCCAAATCTTTATCTGATTCCTCAATGATTTTAAATAAAAGTGAGTTGCTTTCCTTATCATACGACTCAATCAAACCGAATATATCTTTCTTACCCTCACGAGAAATAGTCGCCGATATTCGATTAAACTGATCAAAACCGGTAAGAAGCTGGACGGTTGATGAAAACGGGGATACACTTTGTATTTTTCCAATCATACCATCAGCCGTAATGACGGCCATATTTTTTTTCACACCATCCTGTTTTCCTTTGTTAATTGTTACCTGATCAACCCAGCGTTCCGGTGTACGCGACATAACCGTAGCTTGGATCGGGTTGAAGTCTCTGATGGATTCTGTTTTATCCAGCGTTTTCCGAAGTTCCTTGTTTTCCTCTTTCATCGCTTGAACCTCGTAAACTAAACTTTTATACTCTGATAGTTTTTCTTTTAATAGTTGATTTTCCTTGTAGGTATCTTTAACATCATTAATATTTGTAAAGATATTTGTGAAAAACTTGACTGGTGTGTGAATAACACTTTGTGCAAACCCTACAGTGTCCTTAACAAACTGTTCAGGAGTAGATAAATTCCCTCTGTCCTTAAGTGAAAATCCAATTAATGCAACAAGAATAATAAACCCAATTAAAATGATAAACAACCGTTTCTTTCTAAAAAATGGCATAAAAACACAACCTTACTCAACGGTAGGACGATTGGATACATTCCCGGACTCGCGAAAGTGCTGAATGTATTCCAAGGATTTACCTGTACCAATGGCGACGCTATCCAATGCATCATCTGCAACAAATACAGGCATTTTCGTCTCATCACTTATTACTTGATCAATATTTTGTAAAAGCGATCCACCACCAGTAAGAACGATACCCCGATCGATAATATCGGCGGCAAGTTCAGGAGGGGTTTTTTCCAATGTATTTTTTACTGCATCGACAATTTCTTTTACTGTATCCTGTAATGATCCAGCTATTTCTTTGGCGGTTATAGTAACTGTTTTCGGGAGTCCTGTCAACATATCCCGTCCACGTATATCCAATTCCTTGTCGTCTTTAACCTCGCCTGCATCCCCTATGTCAAGCTTTATCGACTCAGCGGAACGTTCTCCAATCATTAAATTGTATGTTTTTCGAATATACTGAGTAATAGCATCATCCAAATTGTCTCCAGCCGTTCGAACTGACTGGCTTGTTACAATTCCCCCTAATGAGATAACGGCTACTTCTGTTGTACCACCACCGATATCGACAATCATACTTCCAGTAGGTTCCCAAACGGGCAGGCCAGCACCAATGGCCGCCGCAAAAGGTTCGGCAATCGGAAATGCATCTTTTGCTCCCGCTTGTTTGGTTGCATCAATAACTGCGCGTTCCTCTACCATGGTAATCCCGGATGGAACACAGATCATCACGTTGGGCTTCCTGGCAAATGCAGATCGTTTTTGCATCGCCTTTTTAATAAAATATTTCATCATCACCGCTGTTGTATCGTAATCAGCGATCACACCATCTTTCATGGGCCGAATCACGGTAATATTGCCTGGCGTTCTGCCAATCATATTCCGTGCAGAACTGCCAACCGCCTCCACATCCCCGGTTGTAACATTTTTTGCCACAACAGATGGTTCTCTCAAGACAACACCTTTTCCATTAACAAAAACAAGGGTATTCGCTGTTCCCAAATCTATCCCCAAGTCCTGTGACAAACTAAATCTTCCCAAAGAAATCTCCCTTTCCAATGATGTACCTTACATTTGATGTATATTTGTTACCATATGTCTCGCTATACGTATTTACGCTAACTTATCCATTTTAACATTAAATTCGTATAAAAAGTACCATTTTTTAATAAACGCCGGTTTCAATTGAACGATTGAAATGGCGCTGATATTGTTATCCGTCTATAAATGCGTGTTCAAAAAGGACCGAGAAGTTCTAGGCGGCGTAGCTTTGAGCACCGGAGTGTACATAAAAGGTACATGAGGAGCGGAAAAGCACGCCAACGAGTTCTTCAAATGAAGGCCGACTAAAAACGGGCTTGCGCTCAGGCGTCGGCATACCCCTTTTGCAGGGGCATGTCATTTTTACCGGACTTTTTGAACATCC